>JBAQYK010000388.1:0-3165 GCA_049299995.1 Candidatus Methanoperedens sp. | reverse complement strand
GTACCAGGAAGTACAGGCAAACCTCACGGAAGCGATGGGACAATGTATGAACGCCATCGAAGACGCGGCAGAAGACCACGTAGAGGCTGAAATACTCTATGCCCTTTTAAAACGACCGATGAACCAGCGTGCGCTGTCCATACAGCTTGAAATACCCGAATACGTGCTTGAAGGATACCTGAAAAGAATGGCAGAAAAAGAAATGATAAAAGAAGTCAGCAATAACTACAGTATTGAATAAACTTAAAAAATATATAGAGGTTAAAAATATGTTCAGAGAATGGAGAAAATCCGAAAAAGGATATTTTGGAGATTTTGAAAGGGAATTTGAAGAGATGAATGAACTGATGAACCGCATAATGCGTTCAGCAGGCAAGCCTGAAGTTTTTGGATTCAGCATGCAGGTTGGACCAGACGGCGTGCCGCATGTGGAACACTTCGGAAACGTAAGACCACAGGGCAATGAGATGATTGTCAGGGAAACAGGGCAGGACGTGAGAGAACCCTTTACCAGTTCGATAATAGATGAAAAGAATAATGAACTCAATATAACCGCCGATATGCCGGGAATCCAGAAAGAAGACATCGAACTCAATGCAACCGAGAACGAAGTTGTCATAAAAGCGCAAAGTTCGGGCAGGAAATACTATAAACGCGAAAACACTCCCTCCCCTGTCAACCCTGATAGCGCCAGGGCAAAATATAACAACGGCGTCCTGGAAATAACCCTCAAACTCAAAGAGCCAGCCATGCCAAAAGGAAAAACAGTAAAAATCGAGTAAACTTAAAATAATATAAAAACAAATATAATTTAATTAAGATCAATTACAGGTATTTATGGATAAAAAAGATAAAACCGTATCTTTGAAAGTCGTTGAAGCAAAATCCTACGATGCAGGGCGCGGTATAGCGCGCATAGACCCTGAAGTGGCTTACGACCTCGGACTGCAAACCGGCGATGTAATCGGTATTGAAGGCACGAAACGGACGGCTGCGCTCGTATGGCCGGGATATCCGGAGGACAGCACCTCAGGAGCGATACGTATTGACGGCACGGTACGGCGAAATGCGGGCGTCAGTATCGATGACAGGGTACAGATACGAAAGATACAAACCGCGCCTGCCGGGAAAATCCTGTTTGCGCCGACACAGCCCCTAAAAATCCAGGGTGGAGAGGCATATCTGGCACATAACCTTGAAGGCAGGGTAATCACCCGCGGCGATGTCGTGGAATTGAATATCATGGGTCGCCGCGTTGACCTTGTGGTGGTATCCATAAAACCTGTTGCCGACTCCATCATAATCGGCTCAGGCACTGCCATAGAAATAAGCGACAAACCCGCAAAAGAGATACAGACTATCCCCAGGGTTTCGTATGAAGATATAGGCGGGCTCGGGGATGAGGTCAGGAAGGTAAGGGAGATGATAGAGCTGCCGCTGCGGCATCCTGAGATTTTCGAGCGCCTCGGAGTGGAAGCCCCGAAAGGCGTCCTGCTGCACGGTCCTCCGGGCACAGGGAAAACACTCCTGGCAAAAGCCCTCGCCTCCGAGACCAATGCCAATTTCCTGACGCTTAGCGGTCCTGAGATCATGAGCAAATTCTACGGCGAATCAGAAGAAAGGCTCAGGGGGATATTCCAGCAGGCAGAGGAGAATGCGCCGAGCATCATTCTGATTGATGAGATAGACAGCATCGCTCCGAAGAGAGAGGAAGTCACAGGCGAAGTTGAGCGGCGCGTTGTGGCGCAGTTGCTGGCTGTGATGGACGGTCTAAAGACTCGCGGCAAGGTTGTGGTCATCGGAGCTACTAACAGACCCAACGCTATTGACCCGGCGCTTCGGCGTCCCGGCAGGTTTGACCGCGAGATTGAAATCGGGGTGCCGGACAGGAAAGCGCGCTTTGAGATTATGCAAATCCATACAAGAGGCATGCCGCTTGCAGATGACGTGAAACTTGAAAAAATTGCAGACCTCACACATGGTTTTGTGGGCGCTGACCTTGCAGCCCTGACTCGGGAGGCTGCCATGAATTCCATCAGGCGCGTGCTGCCTGAGCTTGACCTTGAAGTCCAGAGCATACCCGCGGAAATATTGAACAAGATGACCGTAACAGGCGACGACTTTAACAATGCCCTGCGCGAGATGACGCCCTCGGCTCTGCGCGAGGTGTTTATCGAATCGCCCAATATCCACTGGAGCGATATCGGAGGGCTCGAAGATGCAAAGCAGGAGCTAAAAGAGGCTGTGGAATGGCCTATGAAATACTCGCTGCTGTTTAAACAATCAGGCGCCCATCCGCCGAAGGGCATCCTGCTCTACGGCGCACCCGGAACAGGTAAGACCATGCTTGCAAAAGCAGTGGCTACCGAGAGCGAGGCGAATTTCATAAGTGTGAAAGGTCCTGAATTCCTGAGCAAATGGGTGGGTGAAAGTGAAAAAGCTGTGCGCGAGACTTTCAGGAAGGCAAAACAGGCGGCGCCGTGCATAATTTTCTTTGACGAGATTGATTCTATAACGCCCACGCGGGGCACAGGCTCGGATTCCCATGTTACAGAGAGGGTTATCAGCCAGTTGCTATCTGAAATCGATGGGCTTGAGGAACTGCACAACATTACCGTGATTGCAGCCACAAACAGACCCGATATAATCGACCCGGCGCTTCTTAGACCGGGAAGGATTGACCGCCTGATTTACGTCATGCCGCCTGACAGGGATGCAAGGTACGAGATATTTAAAGTTCACACGGCAAAGACCCCTCTTGACAGCGACGTTGATATCAATGCGCTTGCAGATGATACGGATGGGTTTACAGGAGCCGACATTGCGTCTGTATGCAATGAAGCCACTATGCTTGCTATCAGGGAGTATGTGAATGCAGGTAAGCCAACGGATGAGGAATCTGCCATTGGACTGAAAGTGGGTTATCATAATTTCAGGGATGCCATGACAAAAGTAAAGCCGTATTCAAAGAAGGAACTGGAGAAATACACCAAGATATCTGAGAACTTTATATATCAGTAAGTATTATAAATGTGAATTATGGCAGAAGATTTACTTACAAACGTCCTGGCGTTCATATACACCATAGGGCACTGGATTGGCGAAAAGATAGTAGAACTGATTCAATCCGTTTCAGGGGTAATTATACCCCAGTCAATAGTAGAT
>JBAQYK010000387.1:0-3150 GCA_049299995.1 Candidatus Methanoperedens sp. | reverse complement strand
ATAAGCGCAATCGGCATGGTTATTATCAAAGAGTACTCCGGCTTTTCTTTCATGGGCTTTAACGGGTCGCGAAGCATCTCCCTGATTTTAAGAGATTCCCTTGATTTGACAAATTTCAAAAATGTGGTCTTTTCCTCGGTTTCAGGTATCGTTATTATTTCTCCAACATAATTCTGAGTCAGCAAAAGCGGCGCCTCGCCAGTAGCGCCTGGTGTTATAATACTCACCATTACGACAAACATCATGGAACCGATTGGTATCACCGCATATATTATAGCGTATATCATCATCTCGCTGCCCGAACCCATTACCGCCATCATCACCCCGAGAATAATAATAAACAGAGGTCCTGCAACAAAAGCTGTGACATAAGACTCCGCTATCAAACCCAGTGTTTCAAGGAATCCTTTCTGATCCACCTTAGCCCTGTTGATGTATTGTTCGGATTTGTCCCGAAAATATGTGGATATATTCCCGCCGCTATCTATAACTGTCAGAAGATTGTACATGAGATCCCTGAAATTATCAGACGGTGTAATATCGCATACATTGTGAAGCGCTGTTCTTAAGTCATTTCCAAAATAATCCATATCCCGGACAATTACATCCACCTCCTTGGCTACTTCCCCGTAAGTATCGGTGCATTTACTGAGGGAACGCAAAATCTCAATAACATTCATACCTCCCCTGCTCAATGCATACATGAATGTAACTGCATATGGCAGGTTTTTATCAATCGAACCTTTCCTTTCTCCTGCCAGGAAAGACGGATAGGCGAGAAAGAGCATATAGGTTATACCGCCAATCAGCAGTGTAAAAAAAACAATAATAATAAATGAGACTGATATTTCTTTATATTTGATCAGCCAGGCGGTTGATTGGGTGAATTTAAGGTGGGTTATCTGTGGCGGAAGCCCCACGATAGAAACAACAAAATAAGCAAGCATCAAGCCTATAATAGCTCCCACAATACCTGCAATTACAGAGTAAAATACAGCGTTTGAAATATAAATTTCATAAGACATGGGTATGCGCGCCTGTCTCAGCGCAAGCCTGAGATTATGAAATTGGTCTTTACGCGCTTTTATCCTGTCTCCAAGCAAAACAAAAGGTATTGTTTTTAATTTTAAGAGGAATGATTCAATTTTTGCCATTATCCCCATCCCTAAATATTCAATTTCTTGAGAACCTTTTCAGGACCTACCTGGTAATCATGGATAATTGTCGAAATCGCAGTGAAATCAGTTATTTTGTTATCTACCATAAACTCGAGTATTTTTTGCCGGTTCGACAACTCTTTTTTCAAGTCCGAGACACTCCATCCGCGTCTTATCATCATCTCATTCAGGGCTTTTGATTCCCCCACCCTGTGGAATTTATCGGTCAAAGCATCCCATGCAAATATATCATTAGTCCTTATGTTTCTCGTGGCAGGGTCTATATCGGTAATCTCAACGAGTTTCATGTTGCGGCGCGCCCTTTTTCCTTTAACGTAAGTTTGCGACTGGATGCTCATTATATTAAGTGCCTGTATCATCGACCTCGGCACGCTGATCGGGGGATTCTCAAGCCTGTGTATGGCGCTCGATACCGAATCGGCGTGCATGGTAGAGAATGTGGTATGACCCGTGCTCATCGCCTGGAAGAGCGTAAGGGCTTCTTTGCCCCTGACTTCGCCAACCAGAAGGTATTCAGGTCTTTGCCGAAGCGCCGCCCTTAATAGATCATACATATCAATACTCCCCCTTCCATCAGCAGTAAACGAGTCCCTGGTTACTCCGGGAATCCAGTTGGGATGCGGCAGTTTCAATTCCCTCGTATCTTCCAGGGTGATTATCTTTGCCTGCCAGGGAATAAATAGGGACACTGCATTAAGGGAAGATGTCTTGCCTGAAGCCGTGCCTCCTGCAAAAATTAAGCTCTTGTTGTTTTCAATACACAACCACAGATATGCCATTTCTTCTGCAGAGAACGTATTCCAGTTAATCAGGTCAACAGGCGTTATCGGGACCTCACTGAATTTTCGTATGGTAAACGTTGCGCCGTGCGTTGTTACCTCGGTACCGAGTGTCATCTGGATACGCGAGCCGTCAGGCATGGTGGCGTCAACCATCGGTTCAGCTACCGAGATATGCTTGCCACAGCGCTGTGCAAGCCTTATGACATACGAATCCAACACACTTTCTGAAAAAAATATGTTTGTGGCTAAATTAGTGTATTTCTTATGATATAAATAGATTGGAATATCATAGCCGTTGGAAGAAATGTCTTCAATCCTGTTGTCGTGCATAAGCGGATCGATTTTACCGTATTTGATAAAATCCCTCTTTGCATAGTACAATATTTTTTCAAGAATCAACGGGCTTATATCAATTGCATAATCTTTAACCACCTTCCTGACTTTATCTGTCAGGGTTTTTTCTTTATCCTCTTCACTCTTTATCTCTTCAAAAAGAAGTATATCCTTGAGCCTGTCCTTTATTTCGTTCAGTAACAAATCCTCGAAATCCGAAAGTCTTGGCTCGGCTACATAATACAGATATGCATTTTTTTCAGAATGGAAAAGTATCACAACTAATGCGTAGGGTTCGTTTACCCAGTATCGCTCGATTTCATTATATCCCTCCATGCCTTCAAAAGTGACAAGAGGACCATGCAACGCCTCGCTATATTCTGTTATTTCCTCTTTTTCCTGTGTGAAATACGCTTTTAACTTCCCGACAAAAGTTTCCGGTATTTTTTCCTTAGATTTTACATCTTTAAGCTTCTTTATGCCGGTTTCCACATCAGATAATAATTTTTCTTCAAGCTTCTCGAATTTAGCATGTTTTTCAGGAGTCATTTGCTCCCTGATGAGTTCACGGGTTGTATCCGAATCAATTTGCTGAACCAGACCTTCTGCTTCTCCTAGAGAGATTTCTGTTTTCTCCTCTTTTCTCTTTTTTCTCTTTTTTACCGCGGTCTCGTCTTTTTTTGGAAGCTTCTCAGGACTCTCCCCCCCTCCAGCCAAACCTTTATCAATTTCAGCCTTATCAGCAGGCTCTTCGGGTCCCGCGGGTTCCGGCGGCTCTTCGTCTGTTGGTTTTTCCACATCCTGTTTTGTAGAAATAATCTCCTCTTTACTTTCTTCTTTAACTGATTTTAAGATTA
>JBAQYK010000386.1:0-1583 GCA_049299995.1 Candidatus Methanoperedens sp. | reverse complement strand
GATATAGAGGGGACATCATTCAGCCCCGGAGTCAGGAGAATAATGACCAGAGTCGGCACCTATCGGCCTTTTGCTCTTGGACATGAAGATATAAAAGAAATGGCAGGTATCGACGTCGCCGCCAAGGAAATAGAACGGACGTGCAACAAGCTTGGCCAACAGGCGGAGAAGTTTTTCGAGAAACGATCGACTGAGGCTCTATCGGAGAAGATAATCCCGATAAAGGCAGTCCCGAAGATGTACATATGCATGGACGGTACAGGGGTTCCGATGGTCAAAAAAGAGTTGCTCAACAGACAAGGTAAAGGGGAAGATGGGCAGGCCAAGACCCGTGAGGCAAAACTGGGTTGTGTGTTCACTCAAACAGGGCTCGATAAAAAGGGGCGTCCTGTCAGGGATGAGGCATCAACGAGTTATGTAGGGGCCATAGAGACATCGGAGGTTTTCGGAAAACGGATATACGCCGAAGCAAAACAGCGCGGCATAGACAGGGCAAAAGAGGTTGTTGTGTTAGGGGACGGCGCAACATGGATATGGAATATTGCCGAGGAGTGCTTCCCTGGAGCAATTCAGATTATCGATCTTTATCATGCCAGAGAACATTACTGGAAGGTTGGCAGAGCTGTTCTTGATCACGACAAAAAGAAACTGCATAAATGGGCTGACAAGCGACGCAAAGAACTGGATAAAGGTCAGGTTGAGAAGGTTATAGAAGCCATCAGGCAACTGTCACCCTATACAGGCCAAGGGAAAGAGGTTTGTGAAAAAACAATCAGCTATTTTGAAAAAAATAAGGACCGCATGAGATACAACGTATTCCGTAGAAGGGGTTTCTTTGTCGGTTCAGGCGTTTTGGAGGCTGGCTGCCGCGCGGTTATTGGTCAAAGACTGAAACAATCGGGTATGCACTGGTCTCTGGATGGCGCAAATCATATTATTGCGCTGAGATGTTGCCTCTTCAGCAATCGCTGGGAAGATTTCTGGGAGACACGGGCTGCCGCATAAAATGTTATTCATAAATTTGTCGCACACCCAATTGCCATTGACAGATGATCTTTGCCATGCCTATACCTGCTCATTTATAAATAGATAAAATCTATTTGTGCTATTGGTTAGGTATATTTTATGATTTGTTGTTTCGTGTTCCAAATAAAGAACAATAGTCGCAACGCTGACAACAGGAAGGGAATGAATAACTGTTTGAAATATGGGGGGTAAGGGGATGGTCCCCACCTGGTCTGCAAAACCAGTGTTATAGCTATATAATGGCTATTGTGTGTTCGATTCGCACTACTCCCCTCCAATTAGAACATGAATGGAGTGATCAACAGCATTGATTCCGAAAGATAATGAGAAGAGGATTGCCTTATACAGGACTCCCCAGTTTGAGCGGTGTCTTGATGACCTGCGCCGGGAAAAGGGAGGCGCAGCTGTTATGGCTGCAAAAAAAGTGGATGAATTCATGAGCTGCCTTGTAAGTGGCGATGAGCATACCAGGAAAAAGTTCAGCTATACATGGAATGGGGAGTATCGCATAAAGCATTGCAGAAAAATTGATCTGGTCGATGCGTACAGGCTTGTTC
>JBAQYK010000385.1:0-1779 GCA_049299995.1 Candidatus Methanoperedens sp. | reverse complement strand
TTTTAATACAATCACATAGACTCTTTTTCCAATGTATTTTTTCTGAGCGTCAATTTTCGCTCCATTTCCATAAGGTGTTATTCTTTTCTCATAAATTTCTTCGACATCATCCTTTATTATAATTTTTCCATCAGAGGCAATTACCTAGGATTCCTCGTTAGTTGATTTTTTGTCTAACTCACCTTCAGCAAATATGTTTAACTCTGGAACCATTCGACATTAACCAAAACCTTTAATCCCAAATAATAACACTTACCGATATTAGGAGAAAAAATCATGGCAGTAAAAAAATATGAAGGTCCATCCTTGACAATTGAAATAGATGAAGAAAAATGCAACGGGGACGGGGAATGTGTCAATGTCTGCCCGACAAATGTTTTTGAACTGGTGGACGGCAAATCAAAGGCGACCCGTGTTGCCGACTGCATCGAATGCTGCGCATGCGTGGATGCATGTCCCACAAAGGCTATCAAACATAGTTCTTGCTAACGCCCGACTCTTAACCGCAAAGCGAGTTTTTCCGGAAGATGTGCCGCAAGCATATCTTCAATCACTTTTTCAATATCATAGCTAATTCTTTCAAGTTCGATTTTTCCTGATTCGGTATCCAGAACAGCAAATGAAGAATCCGGATTCCCATCCCTTGGCTGCCCGACCGAGCCCGGATTTATGATTATGCCTTCAGGATACTCTTTTTTAAACTGGATATGGGTATGACCCAATACCAGAATATCCGCATTTGCGGCAGATAGCAAACCGGGCGATACATTCCCAGGATAAACATATTCATCAATATCGTACGGGCTTCCATGAACAAGGACTATCCTTTTTTCATCAATGGTAATGGATTCAATATTTTTGAGCCTTTTAATGTAAGCTGAATTATCAGGCAACACCACTTTCCTCGTCCATTCAAGCGCAGCTTTCGCATAGGGATTAAACCCTGAAGTATCTCCGGTAATTAATGCCCTTTCATGGTTCCCGGAAATGGAGATTATGTTATTCCTTTTGAACAATTCGATTGTTTCATTGGGATAAGGATTATAACCAATAATGTCGCCGGCATGCAATATTCTTTCAACGCCTGAGTATTCAAGAGCAGAAAGAACGGCTTTTAGCGCAACCGCATTTGAATGAACATCAGCAATCAATCCGACCAGCATATTAATAGATATATCATGATTTCCCAAATAGCTGTTTGTATGGTTAAGAAAGTCAGAGCTTCGATGGGAACCCTGGGCGTCCTGGGACTTGAGCTTGTGCAGATGGACACGCCTCCCACGACTGCGTACCTTCAGATTTATACAGAAAAACGCTGCAAGGCGAACTGCCAGTTCTGCGCCCAGGCAGCGGGCTCGTCCGCTGATATAACCCATATTGCCCGCGGCATGTATGTGCCGGCTGACCTTGAATTAGTCGTGAAACGGCTTAAGATGGCTTATGAGAGAGGCTATCTTGCCCGCGCCTGCATCCAGACTGCGCTTTATGATACGTGGTGGGAGGATACCGTTTATTTAATCAAAAGTATCAGAAGTGAAAGCCGGATTCCAATATCACTCTCGGTTTTTCCGCTAAGCACGGGGCAATATGAAGACCTGAAAAAAATGGGGATTAACGAACTTGTGATACCAATCGACGCATGTACTCCTGAGTTATTTGACAGGATAAAAGGAAAAAGCGCTGGCGGACCTTATTCCTGGGAGAGCCACATGGACGGGTTAAAACGCGCATCGCGCATATTCGATAAAGTGGGAACGCACCTGATGCTCGGTCTTGGTG
>JBAQYK010000384.1:0-1797 GCA_049299995.1 Candidatus Methanoperedens sp. | reverse complement strand
GCTTTGAACCGTCTGAAGGGGGGCATTGCATTCTTTATCCTGGCGATAATTGTCTTTACTCTGAGCTCTCTCTTCTCAAAATAGAAATTAACCGCAAGTTTTACAGACTTGCCAAAAAAAGAGAAAACCTTATAATTAAAATCGTTTTTCGGATAAATTCATAAATAAAGGGGGTAATCCATGAGACAAAACACAATAGGAAAAACGCTTTGCTTCTTTGCATTAACGCTTTGTTTAATGCTGTTTTCTGCACTCTCGCTGCATGCGGCAAAATCAATAACAGCCAATGTAATGGCACCGCTGCATATAGACCTTACCAATCAATCGGATGTTGCAGCCTTCCAGAGCCAGATGACCTCAGTTAAGAATATCGGCGCCAATGCTGTAAGCGTTGATGTCTGGTGGGGTTTGGTTGAAGGCCAGGCTGATCAGAAGTTTGACTGGAGCTATTACGATTCAGTATTCCAGATGATCGTAAACTCAGGCCTTAAAGTTCAGCCTATCATGTCTTTTCATCAGTGCGGCGGAAATGTAGGAGATACCTATGACATGCCAATACCAAACTGGATATGGCAGATAGCAGGGCCTGGAGGCAAATATATAAGTGAACAGTATGACCCCGGCAATCCGGAGATCGTATCAGTCTGGGCGCAGAATAATCAGGATGTCCTGGAACAATACTATCAGTTCATGGATGCTTTCGAACAGCATTTCGCAAAGTATGCAGGCAATATTCAGGCTATCAATGTGAGCTGCGGCCCTGCCGGAGAGCTCCGCTATCCTTCCTATAATTCATATTCTGCTAATGGCAAGACATGGGGCAGGGGGTATCCTACAAGAGGTTACCTGCAATGCTACTCTGCTCAGGCTGTCTCTTCATTTCAGAACGCAATGGCAAAAAAATACGGGAATATTTCCTCACTCAATAATGCTTGGGGCACAAGCCTTTCCTCTTTCAGCAGCGTAAACCCTCCGGGAGACGGAGATGATTTTTTCCAGATAACCAATCCAAAAGCTTATATCAATGGACAGTACGGCAAGGATTTTATCGAATGGTATAACAGCGAACTTGTCAGGCACGGACAGGAAATGCTAAGCCAGGCTATAAGCGCCTTTGATAAACAATTTGTCGGTATTGAGCTCGAAATAAAGATACCTGGTGTTCACTGGGAAATGTCTGACCCCAACATGCCAAGAAGCGCAGAAGTTTGCGCAGGGCTCCTAGCTAATAACTTCTACATTTTCGGAAGACAGAACAATCCGCCGGGAGGCAGCGAATACCTTCCTATCCTCAATATGGTAAGACAACTTGAAAATTCGACAGGTAGAAACATGCTTGTCTATTTTACCTGTCTTGAAATGTCTAACGGGGATTTGAACAACTCTCCTTATTCTCAGGCAAGCGCTCTTGTATTCTGGGTCGGGTCTAACGCCGGAAATATCGGGCTTACTATAAAAGGTGAAAATGCTCTTTCGCCTAACGGCGGTTCGACATGGGATCAGGGCGGCTTCTGGTGGAATATTAACAACGCTCTCGCGTACTCTTCCTATACAGGAATCACAATCCTTAGAATTGGTGATGTATCTTCCGGCCAGCAATACTACAATTTCCAGCGCCTGATTAACAATTATTCGACAAAGTAAACTGATACTTTCAAATCAACTCTTTCTTTTCTTTAGTGGAAAGAAAGAGTTTTTCGTTTTAGGCACTTGAGTCGCCTGGCAGGAAGGAGATACAGTTAAACCTAAATGTAGCAGTTAAACCGACATAATGTTCATATACTGTTGATATAAAGC
>JBAQYK010000383.1:0-2616 GCA_049299995.1 Candidatus Methanoperedens sp. | reverse complement strand
ATTGTAATAAAAATGTTTTGGAGTTTTACCACCGTAACCTACTAAATAGGTGATATCTCCATCAATATCTAAGTAAGAGTACAACTGTCCTCTTTCTATTTTACTACCTTCTGTTACTTCTATTTCATTCTCGGCTTCAGTAAAAGACACCGAATAATTAACACCATTAGTATAATTTAGTTTGACTTCAGCCTTAAGATTACTATCATAACCGTAAAATATCTCATAGGGTAATATTTCACGCTCCACTCTCTCTTTTATAATTGGAATCAAAGAAGGCTTTTTAGTCTCTTTACAAGCTATAAAAATTGCATCCAACATAGTTGATTTTCTAGAATTGTTTTTACCGATAAACAAGTTTACTAGTGATAGGTCATCAACTTTACATTCTTTTATTCCTCTGAAATTAATTATCTCAGCACTCTTTATCTGGATGACATTTTGTTCTTTGGTCATGAGCCATCTATAGGATTGTCGGATAGATAAGATTTACTCTATTTTCAGAGAATAAATTATTTAGGCGTAGCATTGACGGTCAATTATTGTATATCAGCCAAAGCAATCATGAGGACTGCCCCCCGCCCTCAACGGAGCACGCAAAAGCGAACGTGCGCCCACCCGCGCCTGAAATTCCCCTCAGACCACACGCCCGTTGCTTTTCCATGAAGCGCCAGTTTGCCGCTGCGGGCAGTGCGGATTTAAATAAATAACGGAATCGAAGTGTGACGAAGCTACTGATAACTTTCTATATCACTTGATACAAAATAATATCACACGCCCGTCACCTTCCCATGAAGCGCCGCATAATTATCACTCATAAAATATTAATATCCCTGCGCCGTCAGGTTACCATAGCCAGAATATCATCCGCGTCCATTATTTTAACATTGTCAATTTTTGTCTCTTTTTTCTTTTTGGTTATGAATATTTTTTCTGCTTTGATAAAACTTGTTTTTTCCATAAATTTTTTTACATCATTGGCATCGTATTTTCCCCATTTTACCTCTCCGGCGAGAACCGGCTTATTTCTTACGGTTATTATGAAGTCTATCTCGTTTGAAGGCGTTACGTAATATTCTTTTTTTCCATTATAGACCGAGGCAAACAAATCTGCGATAAAGTTTTGCACTGCGAAATTCCTTAGTTTTTCTATAGTCGGCATGGCTTCTTCAAAACTTACATCCCTGTCTTCAAAACCATACCTGTCAGCAAGGTAGAAAAAAGCCTCCATTATCGGCGAAGATAATATGTACATTTTTTTCTTTGAGTAATAAAGCGGCAGGGATTCCACCAGCCCCATAGCTACCATATTTTTTATATATGGAATTATCAAAGAGCTGTCTGCCCGCTCAATCACCTTTCTGCCGGCAAGAACGGAGGCAATGTTTTTGTAATTCAATTCACCAGCCCCTATAAGCCTCAAGACAGCCTCATATACCTTCGTGAACTCTCTTTCCTCTTCCGTAAATATTTCTCCGACAAGCGAAGGTACTGTGAATTTCGAATATTTCAAGAGATCATATATTGCCTTTTTGCTGTCGTTTTCCTGATTAAAAAAAGGAATAGTCCATGCATCTGCAAGATAAGGGGCAAGTTCAATTGCCAGCGAAGCATCCATTTTCTTTGAAAGCTCCCTTAATATGTTCCGTGGCATAATCAGACCAAGTTTATACTGCATAGCCAGCCCGAGGAGTGGTGATTTGCTTCCAAACAGTTTTTTTATCACTCTCATGCTGGAGCCGGAAAATATAAGTTTTCCTTTTGGATGAAGAGTGGATATTTTCTCTATAACGGATTCAGGAAGTCTCTGAAACTCGTCTATGACTACTGTTTTGTCCGCAAAAAGCAGTTCCGATACCGCCCTTGAAAAATCGTCCATGTTGTTTATGGCGCTTATGGCGAACTTTTCGGTTGATATGCTGCCGTCCCTGTTTACCCTGAAAAAGACATCGTATTCCAGGAAGTTTTTTATTAAAAATGTTTTTCCTACCTTCCTTCTTCCGTAAATTAATATCCAGCCTTTTATTTTTTGTATCTCGTCGGACTCGTCCCTGTATATAATTTCTGAACCCATATTCATGAATGGGGGTTCAGGATTTATAAAGCTTTCCCTGGCTTGCCCGCCTGAGCTGAAGCTGGAGGTTCAAGGATACCCGCGCCTGAAATTACCCTCAGACCACACGCCCGTTGCTTTTCCATGAAGTGCCAGTTTGCCAATTGTTCTCTTGACTTCTTTTGATAAAGGAGCAGGCATAGAGTTTTCAAGCGTAGTTCCAGGCAAAGGCATGAAATAGTGGGAGTGCACTTTCCCACCTTTCCCTGTCAGCCATTTGATAAGGTCAAGTGTTTCTTTCTGGTCTTCCCCGGTCTCCCCCGGCAGCCCGAAAATGAAATCCACAACCGGTGTAAATCCATGCCGGAGGCATTTCTCAGCCCCGGAAATGATATCCTCGACTGTATGCCCCCTGTTAATCATGTCAAGAATCCTCTGGCTTCCTGACTGTCCGCCCATGTTTAGCGTGGTATTGGCGCAATACTCCGAAACAAGCTCAAGAAGCCTGTCGCTAATAAATTCAGGTCTCACTTCTGATGGGAACGTGCCAAAAAATGCCCTTT
>JBAQYK010000382.1:0-2342 GCA_049299995.1 Candidatus Methanoperedens sp. | reverse complement strand
AAGCAGAACTCAGTACACTTCTCAAAATGGTTGGGTATAAGCCGGATGAAATGAATTTTATCCCGACTTCTGCTTTCAAGGGAGATAACCTTTCAAAGCCAAGCGAGAATACCAAATGGTACACAGGACCAACATTGTTAGCAGCGCTTGACCTGCTTAAAGAGCCTGAGAAGCCAACAACCCTGCCGCTTCGCATTCCTGTACAGGATTCATATACCATCTCAGGTATCGGAACAGTTCCGGTAGGCAGAGTTGAGACAGGAACGATGAAGCCAGGCGATAAAATAATATTCATGCCTGCCAAAGCAGTCGGTGAAGTAAAATCAATTGAAATGCATCACCAGGAGATCAAGGAAGCAGTACCTGGCGATAACATCGGTTGGAACGTCAGGGGCGTTGAGAAGAAAGATATCAGGCGTGGAGACGTATGCGGACCTGTTAACAAACCGCCAACAGTTGCGGAAGAATTCACAGCGCAGATTGTTGTATTGCAGCATCCATCTGCTATCACGATCGGTTATACGCCAGTCCTGCACTGTCATACAGCACAGGTTGCAGGCACAATCACAGCTATCCTGAAGAAGCTTGACCCCAAGACCGGTCAGGTTGCAGCAGAAAACCCCGACTTCATTAAAGCAGGGGATGCTGCTATCGTTACAATAAAACCAGCAAAGCCTCTGTGTATTGAAAAAGTCAAGGATATTCCACAGCTTGGCAGGTTTGCAATACGTGATATGGGAATGACCATTGCAGCAGGCATGGTCCAGGACATTAAAGCGAGAATATAATATTCTCACTTTATATATCAATAAAACGGTATATTTATGGTTCAGAAAGCAAGAATACGTTTATCCGGGACAAGCCCGGTTACCCTTGACGGGATATGTTCCCAGGTAAAGGATATCGCAGTGAAAACAGGAGTAAGCATATCAGGTCCGGTGCCGCTGCCTACCAAGAAATTAGTGGTGCCGTGCAGGAAGTCCCCGGATGGTGAAGGAAGCTCAACATGGGACCACTGGGAGATGCGGGTGCATAAGCGCCTCATCGACCTTGATGCTGATGAAAGGGCGCTGCGCCAGTTAATGCGCATACAGGTTCCCAAGGATATCAGTATCGAGATTGTGCTGACGACTTAGAGTGCAGCACTCTTTTTTTATTTTTCATTTACCTGTTTTTCTTATATTTTATTCATCAGTATAATCATCATGATTATTGTGCATAGATATATATATTATAAAATCCACTGTTGTTATTATTTGTACGAACCAGATAATAAAAGGTGAAATATATGGGACTAAATAGTAAAGGAATAAAGGAGAGAATATCTCTATTAGCAGGAATTTCAGTGTTCTTATTGATACTGGGCGCAAGTGCAGCGACAGCGGGAAGCATATCGGGTGTGGTGTTCAATGACGCCAACCAGAATGGTGTCATGGATGCAGGAGAACCGGGACTTCCGGGTTGGGCAATCACCATCACCGGTTTAGTAACATCATACACTACTTCTGCCACAACCGATGCGAGTGGCTACTATACATTTCCAGACCTTGCTCCAGACCTCTATGTCGTAGCAGAGGCATTGCAACCCGGCTGGACACTGACTGCACCACTAACTGGAACTTATGGCGTAGATTTGCTGTTTACTGACCCTACACGGACAGTAACTGACCTCAACTTTGGTAACACCGAATCAATATCGCCCCCATCACCGTCATCCGGAATAGAAGGTAAAATGACAGGCGGAGGCAGCGTCGGTACTGCTAATTTCGCCTTTGAGCTTAACTGCAATGTTACCAAAAAGCCCATGGGACTGGAAATAAACTGGGGTAAGAATAAGTTCCACCTCGAAGAACTGACATCAGCCTCATGCTCGGACGATGCAGCGATTAACCCGGAAAAGCCGTCAGCAAGCTTTGACACATACACAGGCGCAGGCACAGGGAGCTATAACAAACTGTCCGGTTACACGGCAAGCTGGACATTCAAAGATGCAGGAGAACCAGGAATAAATGACTGGTTTTCTCTCCAGATAAAAGATTCCGGTGGCGTTGCTGTCCTTGACGTATCAGGCACGCTTAAAGACGGAAATATCCAGGCGCACGATAAATAAACATTGAGGAGCGAGCCCTCTGTTTGTTAATGCATAGGAAATTATAAACCACAGAGTACACGGAGAGCACAGAGAAGAATTAAATAATAACTCTGTGCTCTCTGTGGTTTTTTTCAATTTTTCTTATTTTTCTTCATAATCCTTATTATCATTGAAAACGAAATTGAACCTGTGAAAAATGAGCGCGCACAGATGACCATAGACTGCCTATGCCTGCGATGTAGTCTATGGT
>JBAQYK010000381.1:0-3133 GCA_049299995.1 Candidatus Methanoperedens sp. | reverse complement strand
ATGTTTATCCTGTTTGGGATATTGTTTCTGGCGGGATTATGATACCTTTACCTGCGACATGGAGAGGAAAAATAAAAAAGCCTGTATGAAGCAGAACTTAAAATCCAAGCTTCTCATTTACAAAAATCAGAGTTACTTTTCTGTTCTCGTTAATTTCCCTTTCAAAGAGTAAAATTTTCCCAATGGTTGTCCCCGGGTACCCGATGCTTTTCATCCTTTTATCTTCCAGTGGGACACAATATTCACGGATGCGCCTGAATCCATCCTCCAAATCAGGCACAACCTTTTGCGTTCCAACAACCCAGATGACATTATCCGAGGAGAAAGAGTTTGAAGGAAGGGCGCTACCGGTGGCGTTTGCTATTAGAATTTCTCCAGCCCCGGTAACCGCATGCACGCTGCCCAGGAAATATTCCGAGGTCACGCTTTTTTTGCGAAGCTCCATCTGTTTTGCAGGGTTCTTCTCTGCCAGGATTTTATCTTTAAGATTTTTCCATGGGTGTTTCCCTGATTTGAGCATATCAGTAAAACCTATCTGGTCAAGCGTTGTCGAGCCGCCTGTCATGACCTCGGCGCCGGGAGGAATTAATTTTTTTAATCTATTGAGAGCATCTTCTTTCTTATCCACAAATTCGGCATTGATACCGCGCGGTTTCAATGCTTTCATTGTTTTTTCAACTGTATCTTTTGATGCTAAGGTATCATATTTCATAATTAATCTCCCATTTTAATTAAGGATTTGACCGTATATAAGCATATGCCAGAGGTATTTTCTGTCAAGAACAAGCTCAGGGGTCTTTTAGCAGAGTTCTTACCGCATTCAAAGCCAGGGTCTTATAATACTCCCTCGTAATCCCTTCTGAAATAGTGGAAGCTTCCTTCAAAAGCCCGTCATCATGCTGTTGGGTTCCAATCGCAATTTCTGTTTCAACTATTTTTAACAACACCGCCGACTTCTCGAAATCATCCGCAACATCATCAGCCAGCGTAATTGCCTTCCTGATGAAAACGTAACTGCGCTCATCGTTCAATTTCGAAAGCAGGGCTGCGATGTCGCAGAACGCAGAAACCAAATAAACAGGTTCTGTGTCTTTACTTTTTTCGATTAACTCAATCGCTGTCTCAAGTAATTCCATCGCCCTTTCAGGATTTGAGCCTGCCAGCATTCGTGAAATATTCCGAAATGCAGAGGAACGGTATGTATTCAATGGTATTCTTTGTGCCAGCTCCAATGAATACGAAAAAATATCCTCATCCTTTTTATCGAGACCATATTTTGCAAACGCAATTCCAATTTCGTGGAGCGCAACCGAAAGGTCAAGGTTGTTGTCTATTCGCCCTGCTGTTTTGACAGCCTGCCTGAGCAACTGCTCATCCTTTCTATTCACCCCGATTTTTGCCATGGCGCGGATAATATCCACATAAGCCTTGGACGCATCCTCGGTAACAAGTTCTGCGGTTTTAAGAGCCTCTTCAAGATACCACGAATCTGCGGACTGCGCCGCCTGCTGAGCTAAAATCCCCACGATATTTCGGTATTTTCTTGACCGCTCCGCCGGCTCCGCGCTCCCGGCAGCGGAAGCCAGCATATCCTGTATCTTGTTTTTCTTATCATCTTGCATATTTCAGATTTAACAGGCGCAATTCATAAATAATTTTGCACAATCAACCAAAACTATTTTGCCTTTCACATCCAACAAACATACGGTGGTTAGCCATGAAATCCATAATAACGGCAGAACTTGAGATTGTCGCCCTGGGAACAGGAGATACGGGCATGAGCAAGCATATAGCCGAAGCTGTGAAAGCTATCGATAAACTGGGCATCAAATATCAGTTGACCCCGATGGGTACGGTACTTGAGGTGAATTCAATAGACGATGCTTTTCGTGCAGTAAAAGCAGCCCACGATGCACTGGTCAAAAACGGGGTAAAAAGGGTAGTCACGCATCTCACCATCGATGACAGAAGAGACGCTCCCAAAGGAATGACAGATAAAATAGAAGCCGTGAGGCGCAAGCTTTAGAACCATTTTCTTATTTTCCCCTCTTCAAAATTCAGGCTCATCCCGTCGTATGCAGCTACGACTTCCACTCCTGTTTTTTCGGAAATGATATTTGCCTGGCGCTCCGGGGAGGCTTTCAGTACCTGCAGACCAAAATGTGTCAATATTGCCTTTTTAGGTCTTATTTCATTTATCACCTCAGCCGCGTCATCCATATTCAGGTGGCGGATTCTTTTGTCTTGCTTCATGCGCACCACATTGATTATCAGAAAATCTATGCCCCTGTAAGCTCCTGCCATTTCAGGAAAATACTCTGTATCAGGTATATACCCGAGGCGCCCGGAGCTGAATGTGTAAATAGCCCCGTATGTTTCAACCGGATGCATATTCGGGATAGGGAACTTGATTTTAATATCCCGGATAGTTATTTCCAACCCTTTTTTTATTTCGGTTATTTCAACAAACGGTCTTATGTACCGGAGCACCACGGGGTCGGGGTCCAGGCAGTCCGGAGGAACAATTAATCGCCCGCGCGGAGTAAAACCTCCGCCTGTCATTGCCTCAGTCATGACATTGATGTCGTTCGAATGGTCAATATGCCTGTGGGATAATATAAGCGCATCAAGGGTTCTGGGCTTGAGGTGAAGCTGGTGTACCATTACGAGAGAGCCGGGTCCCGGATCCTGCAATATATTCACATTATCTAATTTAAGCCAGAAGCCGCCGCTTTTACGCATCTGGTTAAGGACAACCATCCTTCCGCCCCCTGTTCCGAGAAAGGTTACACTTGACATCCATCATCAAACACGTTCAGGTTATACAAAAAAATATCTGAATTGCTTTGAATAATGAAAACGATTTAACTTAAGGATGCGTGTTAACTGCCGTGAGAAAAGAATTCAGGAAACTCGTAACTATGGATGAGGCAAAGCGCATAATCCGGCGACTTGACGTCCAGCCCCACCCAATAGAAATAGATATAGAAAACGCTTCCGAGTGCACTCTTGCCGGGGATGTGATTTCTGATGTGGATGTACCTCCTTTTAGCAGGTCTTCAATGGACGGCTATGCAGTCCATGCCTCTGACACCTATTTAGCGCGCGAGGATATGCCGGTACGCCTTAAGCT
>JBAQYK010000380.1:0-1670 GCA_049299995.1 Candidatus Methanoperedens sp. | reverse complement strand
GGTAAGGGAACCTGTATGTTTTGCTGCAAAGACCATTCTGTATGCAGATAAAAAAGCGGTGATGAACAAAAAGCTCTCGGAGGCGCTCATCAAATACATGAATACGGGGCAGGCAGCCGATGTTCCGCGGACGGGACTTGTTGTCAAGCCGGATGAGCCGGTAACTACTATGCTTTCAACCGCTAAAACCCGCGGGCTGGCTTTAGAAAAAGTCAAGAAATCTTCATGTCGTATTAAGGGTATAACGTAAGATTAAAGTCATATAAGAACAATAAGGACTAGGTGAATTTTTTGGTTGATTTAAAGAATCCGGTTATTAAAGGCTATCTCATAAATCTCGTTGCGGAGGAAGGTTTTAAAGTCGTGAAAAATATGCCTGCGGGAGAGGTTACGGATGAAAAGATTGCAGAGGCGACCGGGGTTTTATTGAATATCGTAAGACGCACACTGTTTATATTATATGAGAACAGGCTTGCAGTTTACCGAAGGGAAAGGGATTCAGATAGCGGCTGGCTTACATATTTATGGCAACTCGACTTGAGCAATTTAAACCGCCAGCTCGAACTTGAATCAAAAAAACTTTTGAAAAACCTGAAGGCAAAGCTTGAATTTGAGGAGAATAAGGTATTTTATATCTGTGAAAAAGAGGATGGGAGCTTTTTATTTGAAACGGCGGCTGAACTGGAATTTAAATGTCCTATTTGCGGCGGGGATTTGAAATATCAGGAAACTGAACCCGCAATTAAAGCCCTGAAACAACGAATTTTCCAGCTTGAAGAAATGACTTCCAGTGTAGCTGCTTGATGAATCCTTCCAGGAAAATTGAATCACATTTTGTTCATCAAGATTTGAACCCAAAAGACGCAATATCCCTGCTTAAGAACGCAGGGTGTTCTGCCGGTGTAATCGAGCACAGTAAAACTGTAGCTGAATATGCCCGGCAAATAGCGATTGATATTAAGAAAAGCGCTGAAAAGAAAGGGCAACCAATAGCTATCGACGTTGATGCGGTTTTTATGGGGGGTTTGCTCCATGATATAGGCAGGTCAAAAACGCATGGCATAGACCATGCAGTAGTTGGCGCCGCAATAGCGATTGATAACGGCTTAGACGAAAAAATCGTAAATATTATAGAACGGCATATAGGTGCAGGAATTACTATGGAAGAGACTGCACTTCTTGGGCTTCCGCAGAAAGATTATTTACCAGTTACAATCGAAGAGAAAATAGTAGCACATGCGGATAATCTTGTTTTCGGCTCGAAAGTAGGAACTCTTGAGGAGCTTGTTTTGGGTTTAAGAAAAAAGCAGCTTGATGAAAAGATAATCCGGCGTATTATCGGATTAAATAATGAAATTTGCGCTATGATGCGGTAGTTTTACTCAAGGCGCTTTTGATTAGATCTACGTATTCTTCCTTTAATGAGTATACTATCGGTGTCTTATATGATTCCTTGTAAGCATGGAGAATCCCGAGTTTTGAGTGGATATATCCCAGTGTTGAAGCAACTGCACTATAGGATATCTTGAATTTGCGTTTAAGTTCAGTATATAAAATGTCAACGGTTACTTTCTTTAATCGCAGCAATGTGTCGATAATGGATTTCCTGATACCATCAATATCCAGTTCAAGATATAACTCAAGGCGTCTTTTTATTCTAAACTTAAGCG
>JBAQYK010000379.1:0-2088 GCA_049299995.1 Candidatus Methanoperedens sp. | reverse complement strand
ATCCACAACATCTACTTTATCCATTTGAGAAGAAAATTTACTCAAAATCATATTAATTAAGGGTAGTTTATCTTCAACTAATGGTTCGTCTTTTACTTTCTTAAGTAATTCGCATGCCTCCATTCTTTCGTTTTCAGGCATTTTAGCACATATGGCTGATAAAGCAATCTGTAAATTATTTACTCCTTTTTCAAGTCCTATCGGGTCTCTAATTATTGAAAATTTTTTTCCTTGACGATATACTTCTTTTCCTAAATCTTCAAGTGAAGTATCCTTTGTTTGTTTGCAAAGAATCTCAGCTTTCTCCTGAATCTCGGCTATATTATCTTTTATCCTATCGTCAATTATCGGAAGCCCCCTCCTAATCAATCTTGTTGCCCCTGGCGCCTTTTCCTCCGTGATTTCCAAAAGGTCTGTTGCTCGTTCACAGTATCGCCTGTAAGCGTTTAAATCACATTTCATGGTGTTAAAGCCTTTATCAGAAGCTTCCTGCACCTCTTTCAATGCATTTGCTAGATTTTCGACTGCATCAAGGAGTTTCTCTTTGCTTTCCGAGCCTTCTACCGCATTTTTAGCCTCGTCAAGATATTTCTTTACCTCAGTTCTTGCCCCCTCTTTCATGAAAGTTATTGCGTATAACGAACGGTAAAATGGAAGACAGAAACGAGTAGGACTAAAAATAGTTTCTTTTGAGACCATTTCAAAAAATTTTAGTGCTTTTTCTAGATCTTTCCTAAAAATCTCTTCAGTTTCGGCTTCGGTTGCCTTTAATATATACGCCTTGCCCAGATAATGGTTTGCAGATACTCGCACATAACTGTCATCATCTTGTGTGAGTCGATGTAGGTCAACCAATGCTTGTTTTTTATCAGAATTTTGAAGATAAGCTAAATAAAGGATTCTTACTGATGGCCATTTAGCAAAACCGCCTTTAACTTGTATGAGCCGAATCAAGTCTGTCCATACTTTCCTTTTATCAGGAACATTGAGGAAAACTGAACCAAAAGAATGCGATGCAAGACTTCTAACTTCACTGTTCTTATCCTGTGTAAGTTGAACCAAGTCTTCCCATGCCTGGTCTTTGTCAGGGATATAAGAGAATGCCGAAACAAGAGCCTTTAATGCAAATATTCTCACTGCGTTGCTCTTATCTTGTGTTAGTAGATGAAGGTCCTCCCAAGCTTGACTCTTATCAGGGAGTAATGAAAATTTATGGCTCAGTAGTCTTGCAGCCTCGCATCGCTCCTCTGTATAAGGCTTTTGCGCCATCCTATGAATTTCTTCTTGATCCACCAAATCACAGCACCGCTTAATCTAATACAGCCTTACATTTAAAATTGTTTCTACGATGTACTGCGCCAAGCGAATCCGTGAGGCTTAAATAGCTGGCAATACAAATCATAACTTGACGTGATCTATCAGATATCAGTCTGTCAATAGACTGCCGGAGCGCTCGCTCGATGCCTGCGCCCTTTTGTTTTGATATTCCAATTAATAGCCTGATTTTCAATTCATATTTATGCCCGGAAAGTTTCAGTGAATTTAATGCTGCTTTATAAACTCCACCGGAATCTTCCCATTATGCACAGCCGTCGCCACAAGCGCGCCGCTAACACCTGCCCCCTTTAATGCATTAATATCATCCATATCCCTTATCCCGCCGCCAACCAGGACGTTATGCGCGGACAGTCCGGCAATATTACCTAAAAAATCAACATCAATTCCAGCCCCTGTGCCAACTTTATTCAGCTCCAGGATGATAATATCGTTAATGTCATACCCGTTTAACAATGTTACAAGTTTTTCAGGTTCCATCTCCATTTTCCGGTCTTTAGTCAGCACCCTGCCGTTTTTAATGTCTATACTCACATTAATCCTGCCTGGAAATCGTTCGGAGGCGCGTTCTATCAATTCAAGCGATGCGGTTTCCGTACCCAGTATCACAGTATCAGCAATCTCAAGGCACTTTTCAATATCCGTCATATATTCCGCGCCTATATCCGCCATTGTCTTGGTCTTTGAAGATATTTTCTTAATCAGCCCGAAATTATCCCCGAGATGCTGCAGGCGGTCAAGGTCGGCTATATA
>JBAQYK010000378.1:0-3373 GCA_049299995.1 Candidatus Methanoperedens sp. | reverse complement strand
GTATAAAGGGGTATTTATTCGATTTCGTTTTGTCTTTAATGATTGCCCTGCTAGTAGAACGATTTCAAAACTTATTTATCAATGTAGTTTATTCTATATACCGGATAGATAAAACGGGGAAAAACGGTATTTATCATTAAACAGTACATTGTCAGGTTAACGTGGAAAACATAATGAAATCTCTTGCAATCGTCCGGGCAGCGGATATCTTAAAACTCAATTCGAAACTTTCGGATTTGAATCGGGCGGGTTTGGATTTTGAAAGCAAACCAAAAGAAATCAATCCCGCTTCCATAGAAAAAATGTTGCCTGTTAATACGTCAGGCGAAAACTACGAGGTTTGCGCACTACTTTGCCTCAACCATAATTATGAGTTTTTACAGGAGAAATTAAAATTTTCTCCTCTGGATTCTGACGTGATAGTAATTGACGATTCGCACAAATATTTTGAATACTTTGTTAAATTGATACCTGTCCTGCCGGATCTTGCCACTTCACGCATATTTAAGGAAATTAATAAACAAACAATTGAATCAAAAGAAAAACCCTCCAAAGTATATCTTGGTGTATTTGTCAACAGGAAAGTACAGGTACAAACGTCTTCTGATTCGACGTACACCGGCGTTCTTAAACATGCGGATTCAATCGGTGTTTTTTTTGAGCCGTCTGATGATTCCGACCCTCTTTTTATAACATGGCACGATATAAAAAAAATCATAATTCCGAAGGAAGGGAAAAAATAATAAACCGGAAGAACAGATATAATTACAACCATTATAGAGGAGGTCAGAATTATGTGCAGCACATATACGCCTTTTGAAATAAAGCCAGAAGAGCTTGCAGAACTGGGAAGAGCATACGGGATGTACTGGTGCGTATCATGCAAGAAGACTTTCATGAAAAAAGGCGCAACAGAATGCCCGAACTGCGGCTCAAAGAAAATAAAACCAAGGGCGCCATAACGTGAACTGCCCGATATAGCAGTTAAACGGTCTTATTACAGATTATATTCCTTTCCATCAACCCATTCAAAAAATTTTTACACTTAATCTCAGCTTCCGTGTGAGTCATCTGGTACTTATCTTTGATTATATCGCTTATTTCAGATATATTTAATCTGCCGTTACTTCTATCCAGTAAGTCCTTTGCAAAATCGGTTATAGTAAATATCCTGTTATTATTTGTATCAAACAATACATTTGTACGTTCTTTTTGTAAACCGTTATTCAAAGCGTTTCCTGCAAGCATTGTATGAATTATTTGCGCCAGATTGAAATTGAACGTACCAACAAAAATCCCTTCGTTAAGCTCCGGATGAATTTCATTATCTCTTGCAACGCAGGGTTTATTCTTTAATTTATTCCTGTATTGTATCCTTTCAATCAGTAGAGAGAGTTCAGCTGCCATGTTTTTAGCTTTTTTGTAGTGTGAGATATAAAGAAAAAGATGCTCCCTGTCAAGATTGCCCCAGATAGGCAAATCACGGTACTTTCCTGAAAGTTCCCCGTAGAATTCCTGTATCAACTCATCCGTTTCCTTCTTCGACATCCCGTGCGCGACTTCATGCTCGTACCAGAGAGACAGGTCTATGGCGTCATTTTGATTTATTTTATTAACGCCAAACGATTCGGGTTTCTCATATACTTTTGAATGCCTGGTAAGCTGGAAACTGCCAAAAGACATTGACCTGATTGTTTTTTTATTTCGAAGGATGAAATCCATTGTTTCCCTTGCCTCATCCCGGGTTTCAGTGGGGAAACCGAATATCAGGAACAGATGAGTCCAGATACCGGCATCTGTGCAGTATTTACAGATATTCAGGGCGTTGTCTTTTTTTATGCCTTTATCCATGCACGATAGAATCCTGTCATTTGCGGATTCAAGCCCGAAATACAGCATTTTACACCCCGCATTTGAGAGCTTATTGCTAAGTTCCGGGCTAAATGCCGGTTCAAACCTTGAATCTGCCAGCCAGGATATATCCATTTTATTTTCTGCAATCTTATCAGATAATGCGCCTATCAGTTTAGGTGATAAACCTTCGTCCTGGAATGTGAAAAAACTCGTATTATATTTATTTTTTAATGCCTTGAGGTCATTATATAAATTATCAACATCCCTCGGTCTGTAGTTGCCCGAATACCCAAAGCTGTGGTCGCAAAATGTGCAACGTCTCCAGTAGCACCCTCTTGATGAAAGCAGAGGCAATATGAGTTCAGGTGAAAAATACATATCCAGCGGCAGACCATCAAAAGTGGGAGTGGGCAATGAGTTAATGTCCTCGCCGTGTGGATTGAGCTTGTTTACTTTGATATCAGTGCCATTTTTATAAATAAGATTGGAAATATCGGATATCTCAAATTCATTATCCAGATGCTTAATGAGATTTAGCAAAGCGGTTTCACCTTCATGCACTATCACGCTGTCAAAAACCGTAAATAACTCTTTATTCCGGCTTATCTCGTTTACCAGGCGCGTGAAAACGCTGCCTCCGATGTTTATATGTATACTCGGGCTGGCTTTTTTTATCAAATTTGCAAGCGTTAATCCCGGGATTATCTGGCTGGTATTGATGATGGAAATGCCTATCAATTCCGGTTTATCCCTCAGTACTTCGGGAACCGTGTATTTATTGAAATAATCAATAAAAAGATTCTCTTCCCTGTCGTTAACCGCCGCAAGTACATCTTTACTGGAACGGCATGAGTAGCGCATATCATAGGCATGAAAGGTAAGGTTGGTGGGATAATATGCAGATGAGGCAAGTTTTAGACCAAGCTCAAGTATTTTAAATGCCCGGAACAGTTCTTCGATGTCATAGAAATCTTTCCTGTTCTTTAAGATTTTTTTGGCAGAATCTACCTCATTAATAACCTGGTCGCTAAAAAGAATGGTGCTGCCCAAAGCTGCATACTGTTTCTGGAGTTTTGAGGATAATTCTCTTTTGGATTCAAGCTCCTGGAATTTCAGATTCGCCCTTTCATAAAAGCTGCGAAGACCCGATTTACTCAAAAGAGCATCATAGAAAGATATATTGATATCCTTCTGTTCAACATTACAATTATTAGCTTTCAGAAAAGCAGTTAATGAAGGTAGACTCAAATAAGGCTGGGTTGGAATCCATTGCGGCGGGAATAATAATTTTGTGAGCATATTTTTTTAAGTTTAATAAGGTACAAATCCAATAAAACTTTTGGTTAATCTACCACAAACTTTATGTGACTTGATTGTGATTCATGCCTATAAGTGATTCTCATGGCAGATATTAAATCTAAATACGTTGGCGATGAATTTGTTGAGGAAGAGGAGACCGTAAAAAGTGAAGATGAGAAAGCATTGGAAGGATTATTTGACCTCGTCCTGCCCCCCGGAG
>JBAQYK010000377.1:0-4891 GCA_049299995.1 Candidatus Methanoperedens sp. | reverse complement strand
GCCTATGAGAGTCACTGCCGTAACAGGTTTCCCGCATTCGTATCTCTGTTTGTAGAGCTTGCCCTCGCGCCTGACTTCCACTTCAAGCCATTCCGAAAGGGCGTTGACTGCGGAAACTCCTACGCCGTGCAAGCCTCCGGAAACCTTGTAAGCATTATTATCAAACTTGCCGCCTGCATGGAGCATTGTCATGACAACTTCAAGTGCAGATTTCTGGTATTTTGGCATGACCTCAACAGGGATGCCCCTGCCGTTATCCACTACCCTGACGCTGTGGTCGGGTCTGATGGTCACGTCAATATTGTTGCAGTAACCTGCAAGCGCTTCATCTATGCTGTTATCCACGACTTCATACACAAGGTGGTGAAGCCCGCGTGCGTCTGTACTTCCTATATACATGCTGGGGCGCTTGCGTACTGCTTCGAGCCCCTCAAGCACCTGTATCTGTCCTGCTCCGTATCCATTATTAACATCGTTCATATCGAGTACCTTTTAAAAATTATAATATTATATTTTTCTTCAAAATTTCTCTTTTCAAGTAAATTCGATTCTAAATACATGCCTTCAATACATTAATTCCTTCGGGGTCTAATTGTTTTCAATACTTATATACCTTATCGCCTCAATGCATAGCGATTTTTTGATTCTATTTGAACTTTAAATAAAATAAAAAAAGAATAGAGGAAATAACCTCTATCTTTTTCTTTTCTTGGAGGCTGTTGTGATGGATATTCCACCATTTATCCATGCCGAGATATTTCCAATCTTTTTACCGGCACTGCCCCAAATACTAATTTTTTTCTTCATACTTGTCTCCTGATTCGATTTTGAATCTTTTAGCGAATCTGTTTTTTTTTACATAAAAAAAGAGAAGAGATGCAACAAATCAAAAAGTATATGCATACCTAAATGCAAATATGACATTGCCACATGTCATTGCATCAGCAGATACTCAGAAATTTGTTATGCAATTTTTCTCTTTTTATTTATTCTCTTTCGAGAACAAATTAGTTCTGGATTAGTTTTCATGACATATATACCTTATTGCATCAATGCATAGCGATTTTAATTTTTATTTAAAAATCGAAAATAAAAATAAAAAACTCTCACAGGTTTACCTGATTCTAAAAGCTTTACCGGAATACTCAGATTATGCGGCGAATAATATTTAACAAAAGCACGTAATTACTAATCATGGTATATGTCACCGGTTTCAAATGTTTCCGATGCGGGAGAAAACATAACCCTCATGAAATTGAAAGACTGCCCATCCCGAGATGCGAGTGCGGCTCTGCGGTTGACGCGGAATATGACTACAAGTCCATAAAAAAAGTCATTCTCCGCGATGAATTCATGCGCACCCCGCCCACTCACTGGAAATACTGGGCGTTCATGCCTGTAAAAGACCTCTCACGATGCATCACAATGGGTGAAGGCGCAACGCCTCTTCTTGAAAACAAAAGACTTTCAAAAACAGGGCGATTGCTCATAAAATACGAAGCCGTAAATCCAACAGGTTCCTTTAAAGACCGGGGTTCCTCACTTGAAATTACAAAAGCGCTTGAGTTCAAGAAACATAAGGTGGCGCTCGCATCCACGGGCAATATGGGCGCATCCATGGCTGCTTATGCGGCTTTTGCAGGACTTGAGTGTAAAGTGTTCATTCCTGATATTGTTGGCAGGGAAAAGATCACACAGATAAAAGCCTACGGGGCTGAAACAATAGCCGTAAAAGGAGATTATTCTGTTGCGATGAAGCGGGCTGAAGAATATGTTCTTTCCAACAGCGATTCGTTTCTAACAGGAGACTACCCATGGCGCAGCGAAGGGACAAAAACCGTGGGTTTTGAGATAGCAGACCAGTTGTACTGGCACGTCCCCGATTATGTCGTTGTGCCCGTGGGTAACGGTACCCTGATATGGAGCATCTACGAAGCATTCCGGGAGCTTTCTTTAGTAGGGATTACCGATAAAACACCACGCATCATCGGCGTCCAGGTCGAGAACTGCGCCCCTGTGGTGCATGCGTGGGAGAACGGGCTTTCTGAGATAATCCCTGTGCGAAATCCGGATACGATAGCCACAGCCATCGCGTGCGGGGAGCCAATAGACGGTCTTGCAGCGCTTCGGGCAATCCGGGACTCTGGCGGCTTTGCTATTAAGGTCAGCGATAAAGAGGCGCTTTCTGCAAGGGATACTCTTGCCAGGAACGGGATTTTTGTAGAACCAAGCGGTGCAGTCGCTTATGCAGGATTCCTGAAGAAGGAGTTGTCAGGAACAGTGGTCTGCCTTGCGACAGGGCACGGGTTGAAGGATATGTACGGGCTGGCGTGATGTAGTCTGATATTACTGCTCTATCCGTTATTCCGACAATCGCAGCAGAATGCCCGACCGCCTCGCCATGACAATCGCCCTGTCCAGCGCAATCAGCCCGATAGCGAAATAGAAAATCCCAAGCCCGAACCCCATCATTACATTTGCCTCCCCGAAACCGTAAAATGAGCGCATATATTCAAGGAAATACGTAAGAGGAATCGCCCGCGCTACGATTTGGGCGCTTTCAGGCAGCACTGAAACCGGATAATAAATACCGCAAAGGAACATCATTATCCCTGTTATCGTCCATGCAGCCACCTCCGCGCGCTGCCCGAACATGAGGATTGAAATACATACCAGAATCCCAACCGAGGCTGAGGTCAGGAAAAGCCCTGCCAAAAACAATATCACTGGCTGCACCCCTGCGATTAAAAAATTAAAACCAAAGGCATAGAAGCTTATGACCATCAGGATAATAAATACAATAACGCTTCGCAGGATACCGAACAGCAGGGAACCGATTACCAGGTGGTGACCCCTGACAGGCGCCATGAATGTATGCTTGATGCTTTTGCTCCACATATCAAACAGCATCACGTATGCAAT
Source organism: Candidatus Methanoperedens sp. (assembly GCA_049299995.1). Taxonomy (GTDB): domain Archaea; phylum Halobacteriota; class Methanosarcinia; order Methanosarcinales; family Methanoperedenaceae; genus Methanoperedens. The sequence continues at coordinate 1,969 of JBAQYK010000377.1, read as the reverse complement.
ATCTATCTGGCATACCTGGACTATACTGAAAGCGATTGCGCCAATCAGTATGAAAGAAATCATATTCTCGTTCATCGAAAAAAAAGTCGCCATAAGACCGATAGACATAAGACCGATAAAAGGCCAGAAAATCACCTCAAAAATCGTAAAGAAATTCCTTTTAGCCATAATCCAGCTTTTATAAAAGGAAGCTGCAATCTTTCCGGCTTCATGACCCGGGTTGATCATCCAATTCTCCGGCTTTCTGCATCAATTTGGGCAGTACTATATGAAACGTGCTGCCGTTGCCGTCGCTCTCCGCCCATATAGAACCCCTGTGTTTTTCAATTATGCCTTTGCATATCGAGAGCCCGATCCCGACACCCCCGTGTTTCCTGCTTGTTGAGCCGTCCACCTGGTAGAACCTGTCAAAAATACGACGGAGCTTGTCCTGGGGAATGCCGATACCTGTATCGGTTATGCTGATTTTAATGCTGTCTGTGTTTTCATCGGCAGTCATTGTTATTTTCCCATTCTCGGGTGTGAATTTTATCGCATTGGACAGCACATTTATCATTACCTGAGTAAGTCTTTCAGAATCACCCCAGATTCTTGGAAGTGTTGGAATTTCCTGGAATATTGTGATTTGTTTATCTTTCACATGGGACTGTAACTCCATGATGGATTTTAAGATTACGTCATTAATTGAAGTGAAATCGAGTCGCAGGTCTAATTGGTCTTTTTCAATATTCGCAATATCCAGCAACTGTTTGAGCAGCCTTGACAACCTGTCCGAGCTGCGTAGAATGGTTTCAAGACCATTTTTTTGTTCCTCATTAATCGCCCCCAGGTCTCCGCTATGAATCAATTCTGTGAATCCCTTGATGGAAGTTATAGGTGTAAATAATTCATGGGTTATGTTTGAGACGAACTCGGATTTTAACCTGTCTGCTTCTTTGAGTTCTTCATAGGATTTTTCTAATTCTTCATTGTATTCTTTAAGCTGCTGCTCCAGTTTCATCTTTTCGGTTATATCCCTGCCTATACCCTGGAGTCCTTTCACACCGTTTTCTTCTTTGATCGCCCGGGCGCGTATCTCCAGCCATCGATGTTTCCCATTCTTACTGACTGCTTCAACTATTATCGGATTTTCGACAATTTCTCCCGATATTTGTCTGTCCATGTCGTCATGGATAACCTTAAGGCTCCCGGGTGTGAACCATTTTGAAAAATGAGTGCCTGTTATTTCGTCAATTTTACAGCCAAATATATTGAGTCCTGCCTTGTTAATTTCAAGTAAGTAACCCTTAATATCCGATGCCCAGATGAAATCACTGGCATTCTCGAAAAGGTCGCGGAATTTTGCCTCGGATTCATATAATCTCTTATGCGTTTCCTTTATTTTCTTTTCGAGATTTTCCTTATAATAATTAAGTTCCGAAATATTGTTTTTCAATGTGCAGCACATTCTGGCATTCTGGACCACGGATGAAGTCTGCGATGCGGTAATGGTTACAAAATTAATCTCTTCTTCGGTGAATTGATGAGGGTTTGCCATGTAAACATTCAATAGTCCGATAACCTTCAAACCAGTTTTTATTGGAGTAAATATCTGGGATGAGAATCCAAATTCTTTTGATAGATTATACCATGGTCTGCATCTTGGTTCTTTGAATACATCCTGGACGATGTAACACTTACCTGTCTCTAAAACCGCTCCTGACGGACTGAATGTCAAAGGCACGCCCGCCTTTTTTGCAGATTCATGCACTCTTGCAGGATAATCCGGCGCTAATCCATATGATGCTACCATCCTGAGTTCGTTATTTTCTTCAATCAGCATCATTGTGCCTGAATGGGCATTCATCGCTTCGCATGTTATTTTCAGGATGTTTTGCAGGATAGAACCAAATTCAAGCGTGATATCTATGGACGCTATATCAGACAGCGCCTTGAGTTTTGATTTTTCGTCACCGACCATAATCCTAAA
>JBAQYK010000376.1:0-4910 GCA_049299995.1 Candidatus Methanoperedens sp. | reverse complement strand
TGATAACTCTTATCCCTACACTCCACCGCTCCGCAGGAGGGAAAACATATTATGTTAAGCTGGGAATTAATAGGATAGGGGTAGAAACAAGGTGAAATCATGACAACCCGGGATAATTTAAAAGAAGCTTTTGCAGGAGAATCGCAAGCGAACAGGACATACCTGGCTTTCGCAGAGAAAGCAGACCATGAAGGTCATAAACAGGTAGCTAAACTATTCAGAGCCGTAGCAGCAGCCGAAACAGTCCATGCCCTCAACCACCTGCGGGTAATGGGCGGCGTTGGCAGCACATCCGATAACCTCAAAAGCGCCATCGTAGGCGAGACAGATGAGTTCATGGAAATGTACCCGAAGTTCATAGAGCAGGCAAAAAAAGAGAAAGCTTCGGATGCGGCAATCCTCAGTTTTGACGTGGCGAACAGGGTTGAGAAAATACATGCAGGTCTTTACAAACAGGCTCTTGATAACCTCGGCAAGAATAAGGAGACAGATTATTATGTATGCCCAATATGCGGGAATACGGTGGAGAACAGCGCGCCAGAGAGGTGTCCTATATGCAACGCGCCTAAAGAGATGTTTAAGAAAATAGATTGAGGCAAGAATATGGCGAAACTTGCAATAATATACGGAACAGGGTTTGGCAACACCGGCATCATGGCAAAAGCCATCGAGGAAGGGGCAAGGAGTGCTGGCATCGAGGTCTTGATGAAGAAAGTGGAAGAGGCTTCCCAGGCAGATGTTGAAAAAGCAGATGCTATAGTTATCGGTTCCCCTACTTACAAAGGAGCAGGCATGCCAACTGTCATAAAATTCACAGAAAGCCTTTCAAGATTACCTCTCAAGGGCAAAGTGGGAGCGGCATTTGGTTCATACGGCTGGAGCGGGGAAGCTGCGGGCGCGATAAGCAAAAAGCTAAAAGGCTACGGCATGGATGTAATCGAGCCAGATCTTCGGATAAAACGCATACCTGAGGCAGAGGGAATAGAGACCTGTAAAGAATTGGGTAAATTAATTGCCAAAAAATTAAAAAATGTTTTGTAAATTTTGTTTTTCTGGTTAATAATGGAAGCCGTATGAAACCAGAGCCTCTAAAAAAAGAACTGCTTAAAAAATGCAAGAGCCTTGGAATCCCTCTTGTCGGCTTTGCTCCAGTAGAGAGATGGGAAAAACCACCCAAACAATTGCCAAACACTCTCAAGCCATGGATTCCTGAGGAATTCTGGCCACAATCAATATACCCTGAAACAAAAACAGTGGTTGTGATAGGACTTCCTGTATCTTTGCCTATTGTGGAAACAGCGCCCTCGATATATTATCATGAACTATATAAAACCGTGAATTCGATGCTTGACTCAAAAGCGTACGAAATTTCCAATTACCTCAATGAAAAAGGCTTTGGGGCTATTTATCTGCCGCGGGATGCGTATGGCGATATAAAAATCCTGATTGACAAACCGTTTGCCTTTTTTTCACACAAGCATGCAGCATATCTTGCGGGATTGGGCTCTTTCGGGCATAACAATGTTCTCCTGACGCCGCAATTCGGACCTAGGGTCAGGTTCACATCCATATTCACAACCGCCGAAATAAAGGGAGACAGAATCAAAACCGGGGATTTATGCACGCACTGTCTGCTGTGTGTAAATAATTGCCCTGTGGGAGCAATTCCAGAGACCGGGGATTTCCCTCCGGCTGTGGATAAGAAGCTCTGTGCGATAAGAAGCGCCCAACTTCGGGATGAATACAGGTCTCCATGCGGCATCTGCATCAAGGTTTGCCCTGTGGGGCAGGACAGGGAATTGTTCGGCAGGAAGAATATGGCGATATATTCAAAAAATAAAAAGTTTGGGAAATATCATAAGGCATGGGAGCATGTGAGAAAATACGGAAGTAAATAATGAAATTTATTATCCCGAATAAAAAAGAAACAAATAAGATTTATTAAGAAAATAGTGAGCATTATGTCAGGCACTCAAAAAATAATATTCAGGGCTATATTTTTAGCAGTATCAGTTTTAGCTCTCGTTAATCCGGTTTCAGCCCAGGTTGACATCCTTGATTTTTTTTCCGATTTCACAACCAGCGATGTTACAGTTAATTCCAGTCAGGACATCCGGGTAAAAGCTGTTTTTGAACTATCTTATGCCGGAAATCCGGTAGAATCACACGAGGTACCTTTAAACATGACATCAGGTAAGCCCGTAACCAGGGTCATAATATGGCAAAACCCACCCAGGCAGGATTATTACACTGCTAAAGTCAGCATTTACAATGGCAGCAAACTTTTAACCAGCCGCTCATACGAGGTTTCTTACGGGACTGCCTCGTTACCCGGTTTTCATGTCGTGGATTTCTCACCTACCAACAGCGGGGTGCAATTATTGCTGCGCCCATTCAATCCGAGCGCGGTGGATATAAAAATCGAATTGCTGGATAACAACAACATTGTTTACACAAAGACAAACGAAGACGTATCTCTCAAAACTGCGCCTGAGGAAATAAAAATGACATGGCCGTTTTTGCTAACCGACAAGAAAAACTATATCGTCCGTGCAAAAATATTCACTCACAGGCTTTATGCGCAGCCGCTGGTTAATACCTATGTGGCTTATTTCACAGCCGCCAGCGATGTTGAAATTCTTGCCGACGACGTCCAGGTTGACGAATACGGCGCCAGCATAACAGTTCGCGGCAAATCCCAGGTTCCGTTTGACGGGTTCATAGTTGTGACCGCAAGGAGCAGGGCGACAAATGAAACACAGGTATATCGCACGCAGATGGAGGAAATACTGGTATCCGGGAAAGAAGATACTGCAGGAGTTGTATGGAAAGGGATTGCATCCGGGGTTTATGATGTTGAAATTCTGGCAGTAAATAAGGAAAATGTTACAATCGATAAATATGAAACAGCACTGCGCATTCCGGAATACTCAAATGTTTCAAAAAATGTTCCTGCGAAGAGTACTTCAGGATTCGAAGGGCTTCTTTCTATTATAACCCTGTTGCTATTCTCGCGGCGATTATACGGAGCATAGATGTTTGACCTCATTATAAAAAACATCACCCAGAGAAAACTAAGAACAGGACTTACCGTATTTGGTATAGCGCTTGGGATTTTTGCAGTTATAGTCATGGGGGGAATGTCAGAGCATTTCAGCATGACGTTCGAGAGATCTATAAGCCTGACAGCGGACAAGATCCGCGTTCTCCCAGAAGTCGGGCTTTTTGGAGCAAGCCTGAACGAGTCTAAAGCCAGCGAAGTCAAAAGGATACCAGGCGTTTCCGATGCATACGGGCTGCTGCAGACGCCTCTTGACCCTGAGAGCCTGGGATTCGGAGGCGATATGGTGATTGGCATCCCGCCTGAGAAAATGGAAGCTGCTATGAAGGAGACAAAACTCACCGAAGGCAGATTCCTTGTTTCGGGAGACAATTACAAAGTTGTACTTGGAAGCAGTGTTGCACGTGAGTTCAACCTCAGGGCAGGCGGCGAAATTGAGATCAGAAGCAAGAAGCTTGAACGCGCAAAGTCGATAATGAATATAAGGAATTTTACTGTGGTAGGAGTAATGGAATACACGGGTTCTTTTTTTGATGGAGGCGTTATAATGCCTCTTGACACTGCCCAGAAATTCTATAACAGGGGCGACACCGTATCTTTTGTACTTGCAGTCCCCGACCCTGATACCGACACTGAGGAACTCTCAAGAAGGATAGAACTGAAGGTTGAAAAGGTCAAGACATTTTCACCTTCAGAATTGAAAAAACAGATAGAGCAGTCGCTTATAATATTCAGCCTGATAACCGTGAGCGCGGCAGTGCTTGCCGCTATTATCGGGAGTCTGAGCGTTATGAATACGATGCTGATGTCGGTATCTGAAAGGACTAAGGAATTCGGGCTTATGAAAGCAATGGGCGCAGATACGCGGGATATCCTTTTCATGACAATGGGCGAGGCTGCACTCATGGGAGTCCTTGGCGGTATTATTGGCATAGCTGGCGGCGGAGCTGTTGTCTATTATCTTAATGAATATCTTGCAGCCCGCGGGACGGTGCTGTTTGCGATAACACCCAGACTTATTGTGATATCCCTGGTGTTTGCCACCTCACTTGGCGTAATATCGGGGACATATCCTGCCTACAGGGCTGCAAAAATGAGCCCGATGGAGGCGCTGCGATATGAATAATTTTGACCTGATACTCAGGAACGTGACCCAGAGAAAAATGAGGACCGGACTTACGATATTTGGTATCGCTCTCGGGATATTCGCCATTATGGTTATGGGAGGAATGTCTGAATATTTTGACAGGCATGCCAATCGCGGGCTTGATTTGATGTCTGATAAAATCTATATAGTGCCTGAGAGTGGATTCTTCGGAGGAGGTCTTGTGGACTCTATGGTAAGCAAAGTGAGGCGTATCCCCGGTGTGTTTGATGCGTATGGGCTGCTCTGGATGCCGTATGATATGGAAAGTCTCGGCATGTTCGGGGCTTTTGTTGTGGGTATTGCGCCTGAAAAACAGGAACTGACTCTTAAGGACGTCAAACTCACGGAGGGGAGGCTGCTTGTCCCGGGGGACCGCTACAGGGCAGTAGTGGGTAGCAATGTCGCCCGCCAGTATGGTCTTAATGTTGGGGACGAACTTGAAGTAAAATCCAAAAAGGTACAGCGCGCCTCGACAATAACCACTGTCAGGAACTTCACGGTCGTGGGGATAATGGAATTCACAAGCTCTGATTTTGATTATATTATCGGCATCCCGATCGACATAGCAAAAAAATTCTATGAAATGGATGATCAACTCACATATATCTGGGCAGTCCCGGAAGAAGGTGCGGATGGCGAAGATCTCTCAAGGCGCATTGAGCTCGGAGTTGAGAACATCAAGACCATCTCGCCGCAGGAACT
>JBAQYK010000375.1:0-7514 GCA_049299995.1 Candidatus Methanoperedens sp. | reverse complement strand
ATCATGCTCATTACGACGATATATTCCCCTGGTGAGAGGTGCCTGACCTCTCTCTCCTTCCGAACCGGCTGGGATACAGGCGTTCTTACAGTACCATGCTGCCCTAACAGGTTATCCAGATCAAGTTTTTTACTGACATACGCTTCTTCCCGATTTAATAAGGAATCGATATCGATTCTTTTATTTCTATAGCGTGCAGTATCTTTTTCCATTGGTACCATAAATTATTTTTGTACCATATTAGTCTTGCTTCTGGTATAGACTTTTTTCTTTATACCATTTTATTGCTTCCTGGTGAAGCTTTTTATTAGGGAATTTTTCCCAGGATTCTTCAACAATAGATTCTGTTATAATGGCGTCAGGTGAAATTGCAGAAGCTAATTCCATTGAAATGTAACACAGGTTATTGAGAGTGCTGGGATGCCCATCACTCTTTTCAATTAAATATAAAATAGCTTCTTCATCGAATGGGTCAAAATCATGTTTTTTCATTACTTCCATATAACTTTTTTTCTTACTTGATACAATAGCCCGTATGATATATTCCAGGCGCTGGGAAATTGTAAAAGGTCTGGTGTATTCGCGTATCAGCGTTCTTCTCAACATGGTGTCAAGGGTTTCAGCCCATTCCTCAATCTTTTTCTCAAAACGCGGTACTGCAAGAATTAATCCCGTAAATGCACGGCTTGAGGCAAAATAGGGATTCGTGGAATTGGTAACAAGTTCGAAGGCGTCTTTTGAGAAATGCTCTCCCTGGTCGAATATGCAGAATAATTTCCTGTTGTTCTTCACAATAGCTTTCAGTACGTCATCATAGATATCAAGAATCATTTCCCTGTCTGCTGTGGATAATTTTGCCAGATAGTTTGGATCAAGGTCGCCTATTATTGATGTTGCAAGCTGTACTGAACTCTGGCCATAAATCTGATTATACCAAAAAATAAAATCAGGAGGCAGGTTTCTTACAATAAAATCAGCATTTTCACTCTTTCCTGAACCTGTAGGACCTATCAATATCATCAGGCTGGATTGGTTATGCCTGGCGGCGCGCATTATCCTGCCGATCACATTTTCATCTTTATTTATGAACATCTTATCATTAATAATCTTGTCCGCAAACGGATTGAGATACATTTTATGTCGTTCAATATATGTATCAAGTGAATCCTTCTGCAAGCTGTATGACTCGGGCTTGCTGATTAATTTTTCAATTATTTTTTCTAATTTCGTCAAATCCTATCTCTCGTTTTACTTAGTTTGCAGAACTTTTACAACACGATTCATTAAAAAGGTCTGTTATTTTGTATTAGCCTATCGTTTTATCCACTATTTTTTTGACTTATAAATTTTATGGTATTTTATCTTCATGCGCGTTACCTGCCTTTAAAATGACGTGAGGGTTTTGCCTCCTTTATTGACAGGAACAGGTACAATACAAGGCAAACAAAGAAGATCATAATGCCCATAGCCCTCATGTTCTGGATTGTCTTTGCGATTGCAAGGAATTCCTCAGTATATTCGGTTGTCCTGAAATCCAGTAAGAAATATTTTCCAATATCTTTTAAAACAACAGGTTTATCATTTAGAATAACAGCTTTGCCAAGTATGCTTTTTTTGTTGACTCTCCACGAGTCCGGGGCAGGATTGTTATCGCCTTTTGTCTTTATAGTGTCCCCGGCAACCTCCGTTATCCTGTGGGTGACAGTAATAGGTCTATTTCCAACGATTATTCCCTGCGGGTCTGTAAATATGATAATGTCCCCTTTCTTTGGTTTTACCAGAACGTCCTGCATAAATACAAGATCGCCTTTTTTGAAGGTCGGTTCCATCGAGCCTGAAGTGACAATGGCAAAAAATAGCATTTGCGCTGACAGGATATATGCCACGAAGATAGTTATCGCAATCGGCAATAATACTGTCCTGAGCCGGAATTTTTTGGCGTGCTCCCTGTACATATACATTGTTGCATTTACCTTATCCTTTCGATCGGTTCTCTGAAACCTTTCTACAATATATCCTATGATTCCAATAGATTTTTTAAATCCTTGCCTCCTGTCATAAAAAACAGCTGCTACAATTGCAAATAATATCAAATGCCAGATTACGAATTTATAGAGGGGAACTCCCATGACAGAGACCTGCCATGCTACATAACGCGCCACTGTTGAGATTATGGCAGTAACCATCATAGTTACAATCGCTGTAATCATTATCATGATAATTACCCTCTTTATTTGCCGTTCATATTATAATGTTTTTCTTTTTTAGTCTGTTCGTAATACTACGAATTGTATTATGTCGTAATCTGAAATAAAGCTTTTGTCTGCCAAAATCCATTATACATAAAGATGTGCCTACTCTCGCACATACAGCACACCTTTCCCATTGACTATGACATCGCCGGAATATTTCTTATAATTAACGCCGTCCACAGCTTCAGTGCCTTCAAGTTTGAATACTGGCATCATTTCATCTACAGCCCCGACTATTATCGTGCCTTTTGCCATCTCGCTCCCGGGGCGGCTTGTATTGCCCTCGATGACTATTTTCCCTCCGTTGTTACTGAGCCCGGGCAATATTCCTGCATTTCCTTTAACGATAATCTCGCCGCCGCACATGTGCTCTCCCAAAAAGTCAAGAGCGCTGCCAAGAACAGTTATCTTTCCGCCGCGCATACCGCAAGTCTCTCCGCGGTATCCTGCGCCGAGATAATAAGCGGCATTCCCTTCTATTATCAGCTCCCCGCCTTTCATTTCCCTGCCGGCCCAGGAATCCACATTTCCCGTTACGGATATTTTACCCCCGCTCATTTTGGCGCCAAGATGCATATCGACATTGCCTTTAATCATTATCAGACCGGCAGTCATGCCTTCCCCTATTCTCTTTATACGGGAAAAATCTCCATCCATAACGATTTTGGTGTCAGCCGCAGAGCCTGAGCCTTCAACCTTTACCGAAAACAGCTCGCCGAGCGTGGTCTTCTGGTTCCCCATCCATGCTTCCATAGATAGTATGTCTTTTTCAGTTCTGCCGGCAAATTTATCCGGCGAAATGTTCTCCGCCTCAACTGAAATCCTGATGTCCTTTTTTGGCTTAATGGTCACTGTCTGCATGTTAGCTCACCTCCACCGGGATTACGCCAGCTTTTACAACTTTCGGGTGTGTGAGGTAAGCATTCTGTACCATGTAGTTTGCAAGGTTGATTGAGTAATAGTTCTTGAATTTCATACGTATATCCTTCATCATAATGTCGGTATGTTCTTTCGGCACTGAAGCATCTACCCAGAATGTCCGGCCCATGGGCGTGGCTGTAATTTGTCCGTCTTTCACGACTACCTCGCCGCCTTTGATTGTGTAAGCCGCTGATTGGAAGGCGCTCTTTATCTTTGCGTGTTCCACGGACGGGTCTATCTGGTCGGGTTTGATGTCGTATATCGAGACATCTGCATCCGCGCCGACGCCGAGATGACCTTTGGTATCAAGAAGCCCCAGCACCTTTGCAGAGCCTGCACGGGTCATTATCGCTATATCATTGAAGTCAAGTTCACGTTCAATCCCGGGAATCTTCGTCCTCTTGTGAACAGCCTCATGAAGAGTTTTTATCTCTTCCTGCCTCTTCTTATTGCTCATGAGAAGCGCAATGACCTCTGGATAATTCACGAAAGGACCGCCATTCGGGTGGTCGGTTGTCAGCAAGACCTTATACGGGTCTTTGGTGAGCAGCGCCAGCTCAAGTCCCATCGCCCACATAATAGCGTGGATTGAGACCTGCTTGACATAGAAGATTGGCACTACGCCTGACGCATCTTCAAGTTCAACATCGCCGTTAGCCCATTTTGCATGCAGCAATTTCGCATTTGCATACTGGACAGGACCATCGGCTGTCATTGTTGTGGCGCTTCCGAAGATGAGCTGCCCCATGTCTGTTGTAACATTCTCGCTGTTGTTCAGGTAATTAGCGATTTCATCGGCTTTGGATTCAAAGTCGCCCCAATTAGTCCCGCCCCAGCAATTGAAGGTGACATGGGTGACATGCAGAACCTGCCTGTCCTTGCTTGGCTTTACCTGTTTTGCAAGTTCCATGCTCGCAAGCGTGGTCTTGTAATTGCCCGGTTTCCCCAGGTTATTGCAGTGAAGGTGCACGGAATGAGGAAGCCTGAGCATTTCATTTACCTTCATCAACGATACTATGATTTCTCTCGGCGTGACATCAAAACTCGGGACAACATCATCAAGCCCTGTGACGTTCTTGCCAAAGCCCCACATCTCGCCCCCGCCGGGATTCACGCATTTTATGCCGAATCCGCGGCTTGCAAGCAGCCCCCATGCAACATACGCTGCAAGCTTGTCCATATTTTTCTCGCGCACAAAGTCCATCGTTGGCCAGTTGCTTCCGAAAAGCGTGAGCGCGCCTTTGTCTATTATGGGTATTTCTTCCAGCTCTTCATGAGTATGGCGCGCTTTCATGATAGCCTGCGCAGCCTCGAAAACCGTGGTATATCCCATCTGGGCGTAGCGGTATCCCATGGCATAAACGTTCGGGACAGTGTATCCGGTATATGGTCTTGTTATTTTAGTCCTTGGCTTTATTCCAGCCCTTGTATCCTCGGGGCGCATTATTCTCCCAACATTCACCTTTGCACCTGCTATGTGGGAATGGGCGTCAACGCCGCCTGCCATGACCAACCTTCCACCGGCATCGATTACGGAAGCCGAACTGCTGACCTTATCTACGATTTTTCCATCTTTGATCGAAATATCTGTTTTATCGCCCGAAATTCCGTTCTTCGGGTCAAATACCGAGCCGTTCTTTATAAGAAGCTCCATTTTATTCACCCCTGATTTCTCTGACACGTTTAGTAATTTTTTCAAGTATCTCAATATCCGTAGGGTGTGTCGGCTCTATCATCTTCCTGAAGCGCAGTGATACCCCATCCATCCTGTATGCAGTCCCCTCCACCTCAACGCCGCAGATAGCAACGGGAATGACCACATTTGAGACCTCAGTCGTGGGGTTCCAGTATGGGTCAACCTGGATTACAGGTATTTTTGCAAGGTGCCTTACCGATTCTGCGGGAAAATGAGCGCCCGCGTCGCCTGCTATTATCATCGCTGCGTCGGTTTCTTTCCTCATCAGCAAATCATTCGCCGCTGTTTCGCCGGGATTATAATACGGCGCGCCGCGTGAAAAATCCACCGCGGTGGCAAAGCCCGTCTCCCATGAACATACCTGCCCGAAGCCTGTGACATTGTAATGTCCGCGCATTGGTGTGATTACATATTTTGTGAAGGAGTTCAATTCTGTTATTAAAGAGATGGCATTATCGATATTCTTATACCTGCCCTGGCTCTGGGTCAATCCCATTCCAAAGAAAACCGCGCCGAACCTTGCGGCTTTCATTGTTTCCACAAGTTTTGAAAGCTGTTCTTTCGAAACGCCGCCCACGGTTGCAGGGACGACATCCGCATGACCTGAAAGTATGGCGCGAAGGGCTGATATTACAAGGTAATCGCTGCCCTGCGCCACCTGTATGTATTCGTCGGCTATATTGGCGGTATCGGTTTTTCGAACATCTACAACAATAACTTTTCGCCCTTTGCGTCCTTTTTCAGAAAAAAATCCCTTTGCGAAAACAGAATAACGTCCCATGTGCCTCGGGTGCGCCTGTACAGGATTGCTGCCCCAGAATACCACAACATCAGCGCGGTTCTTAATCTGCCCGAGAGTTGATGTGGGAAGCCCCTTTTCATGAACCGCAAGGGTGGATGGCGCGTGGCATACAGTGGCTGTATTATCTATGATTGCTCCCAGTTCCTCGGCAAGAAGAATGCCTTTTTTATGGACTTCGCACAGGGCTGAAGCCCAGCCGTACAAAAGAGGTCTCTTTGATTTTGCAAGTATTGCTGCCGCTTCGTTTATGGCTTCATCATAAGACACTTCTTTAAACTCGGAATGTTTGTCTTTCCTCATCATGGGAGCTTTTATCCTGTGATGTCCCATGATTTTTGCCGCCCCGAGCTTGCATGCATGTTTTACTTCAGTAATCTTGTTATTTTCCGTTACAATCGTCAGGTCATCGCACACGCAGCCGCAAAAAGGGCATAGAGCATCGGTTATTACTGCCATTATTTATACCTCGCAAAAAGTTCTTTCATTAACAGTATTTTATCATTTGTAACGTCTATCTCGGCTGGAATACCCTTGAACCCGGGCATTCCGCAGCCTTTTGTATCGGGGTCGACCACTGCATTTGCCCATGGCCCCATCGGGATGAACGCTAACCCGTCAGGATTGCCGTTGTTCTCCTTCAATTTCACAACCACTTCACCGTGTTTTGTTTTAACCTTCACGTTCCCCCCGGGTTTTCCCAGAACCCCCAAATCTTTTGAGTTCAATTCACAACATGCCGTTGCTTCCTGATAATCAGAAGATGTCTTATTTTCAATAGTCGCTCCCTGATTGATTGTCCGTCCCGTTATTAATGTTACTTTCAATGTCATCTGAGACCCTCTTTTTAATGTTATGATTGGTAATTACGTTCATATTTAAAAAGTATGTGATTTTGTTCGATTAAAATCACAAAAACAAAAATGAATACGACAAAAAAAGACTGTATATTGTTAAACCTGCGCTTCAGCAGTCGCCATAACCTGTTCCGGCTCAGCTTTAGGCTCAAACATCAGGTCTATCTCGGGCAATATGTCCACGTAGTTGACCAGTTCATGGTATACTTCATGCCTCGGGCTAACAATTATAACATGCGCCGGCGGGTGGATTTTCCGAAGCCTCCCGATTGCAATGCTTGCCTGTTCAATGAGAGGCACTATTGCCGCTGCCGAACAAGTGGCTTTCAAAGGACTTTTCATTATATGGATAAGAATATTATCTGCAAAGGTCGGTTCCAGTTTTCTTGGACGGTCTGCAAAAGTCATGTGTCCATATCTCACCAGATCGCAGAGAGCTATCTTGACTTTAGATAAATCGTCTGCTCTTACCACAGCCATCGAATTCATGTTTTCCCCTGTTTTTTTATCTGTTTCCATTTTTATTAATTAAAAGCACGTAGTAACACCAATATATACAATGGTGATAATTTGGTACTACTAAATTAGCACTGAAAAAGCCTGCGAGGTTCTATCGCACCGTTTATATCATGCCGAATCTTATAGTTGCTGATGAAACAGGATTACCTTCGCTACTTCCCAAAGAGCTCATACTACCTAAATCAACTGGAAGCGATGGATGCCATTTATGAGGCTCTTATTAAAAAACAGGTTGTATTGTTTGAAGGCGCATGCGGTACCGGGAAAACACTGAGCGCCCTTGCGCCTGCGCTCCATATCGCAAAAACTGAGAAAAAGACGGTGGTAATTGCCACCAATGTCCACCAGCAGATGGCGCAGTTCATAGAAGAAGCAAGGGAAATAAAAAAACAGGCAGACATTAAAGTGGTAGTCCTCAAAGGTAAAATGCTGATGTGCCCGAAGCAGGATATGGATTATGACACATGCAG
>JBAQYK010000374.1:0-2821 GCA_049299995.1 Candidatus Methanoperedens sp. | reverse complement strand
GGGAAGCGTTATACGCCGATATGGGACAGCTTGGAAAACTCCCTATCGTCAGGGCATGGTATTTTGTTTTTTTTGCTCTTTTACTAAATTATCTCGGGCAGGGTGCTTTTATTATTCAACACCCGGATACTAAGAATGTGCTTTTTGAGATGGTATTCCAGCAGGCGCAGATGCTTTATATACCGTTTCTCATTCTCAGTATATTTGCAACGGTCATAGCCTCCCAGGCAATGATAAGCGGGATGTTCTCCATAGTGTACCAGGGTATTACCACCCGCGTACTGCCTATGCTTAAAGTGGATTATACCTCCAGTGAACTGATGTCGCAGATATACATAGGAGCTGCAAACTGGTTCCTGCTTCTTTCTGTTTTGTTTGTCATGTTTTTATTTAAACAGTCCGAATACCTTGCCGAAGCCTATGGTCTGGCGGTTACGGGAACGATGACCCTTACAGGCATAATGATGACATGGATATTTTATATGAGAGGTAAAAAATTATATACCCTTGTCTCTTTGCTTGTGACATTAATTGATGCGGCGTTCCTTTTATCAAGCATGCACAAGATACCTTACGGAGGCTACTGGTCGATTATACTGGCGTCTATTCCGTTTATCATAATTGTAATATATACATCAGGGCAGAAACGGCTTGCCAGTGCGCTTACGCCCATCCCGCTTGCTGTTTTCCTTGAAGAATATAATTATGTATATAAGAATATGACTAAAATCAAGGGAACTGCGCTTTTCTTTGCAAGAGAGATACAAAAAATTCCCTCCTATATGGCGCACACCATGTTCAAGAACAATATCATTTATGAAGATAATATCATTGTTTCAATTGTCAAATTGGACGCTCCTTTTGGGGTTACAAGTTCTTTCACGGATAAACTTGCAGATGGATTGAGAGTATTTGAGATACAGGTGGGTTATATGGAAGTGATTGATGTAGAGGAGATATTGAAAGAGTCGGAGATAGACGAAAAAACTATTTTCTACGGACTTGAAGACATTGTGACGGACAATGTCATCTGGAAGATATACTCGACAACAAAAAAGCTTACGCCTGCATTTGTCCAGTTTTATAAACTTCCCTCGGAAAAGCTTCATGGTGTTCTATCGCGGATTGAGATGTGAACAGCATGTTCAAATCAAGAAATGCTGGTGAAGTGCAAACCTTTTAGACATAGTAATAATCATGATAGGCAAGCTCAGAAGGTATATATACAAGTGAATTTAATTTTGTTAATGTTTCATGAACAGAGGAATGGAGATTTTTGGATGAGGAAGCTTATTTTTGTTTTGTTGATATTATTTATGTTTTCAACAATTGCCGATGCAGGGACAACAAAGTATAATTTTACGATGCAAAATAATACAGCATTAAGTTTTGAAAACGGTTCTTATATCATTGAAGTTATTGAAATCAGCAAACCTATGTATGTCAAAGTCAATCTGACATCAGGCGGGGTATCAAGAATAAATACTTTATTTGATAGCGAAGCACCCGTCACATTTAATGAACTCAAGCTCAGCTCGTCCTCTATTACTTATACAGAGGCTGTGATTGCAATAGAATTTCCATCGGGGTGGAGTTCTAATAAATACCAGATAGTCAGACCTGTCGCACCTGTTGGAGTTCCTAATATCGTCTTGACAAAATCTGTGGATAAAACAAACCTGAATATCGGGGATGTTGCGGAATTTAAAATCAAAATGGAAAATACAGGGAATGCTACGGCATACAATTTGACGCTGAGCGAGCTGCTGCCTAACGGATTTTCAAAGGCACCAGGCTCAATATTCCCCCCGGAAATACCTGCCGAACTTGCAGCCGGGGCAAGCAAGGAAGTTGTTTATGCGTTGAAGGCTGTTGAGTCAGGCACCTTTAAGATTGAGCCTGCATCAGTGAATTACGGGTCAAAAACGAGCAAATCCAATTCACTTACAATAGCAGTCGCAGGTGTCACGCAGGAAAAATCTAACCTGAACACGGATATCAGCCTTGATAAAAAGAATGCCACTGTAGGCGAGCTAATAAAAGCTACAGTAAAAATAACCAACACCGGAAAAGCTACTGCAAAGTCAGTACGTGTTAAGGGCAACGTCCCACTTGGAATGGAGGTTATTGACGGAAATCTGATAAAGGATTATGAAGGTATAAATCCTGCTGGTATAGAAGAATATCGATTCACCTTAAAGGCAACAGAAGCTGGTAATTATACAATACATCTAATCACGGTTTACAACGACAATGAAGCTGGTATGCCTGTTGATTCCGAAACGATTACTGTAACTGAAAAAGAACGAAATTACCTATACATTCTCGTGCCGATAATAATTATCATAGCTGGGATAGTATTATTTACGATAAAAAGACATAAGGAATATTCATATTAGAGGTATATGTTAAACGTACTCATCATCGGGGTAGGGCAGTGCGGCAACAGGATTCTTGATGCCATAAACAAGGAAGCATTCGGGGGCGGAGTGCTTTCAAAATACTACGGCTCGCAGAAATTCACAAGCCACGTCGAGACCATTGCAATCAATACGGCATTGAACGACCTGAAAGAATTGAGGTTTACAAAAGCAAAGGACAGAATCCATGTTCCTTATCTACATGGGGTTGGCGCAAACAGGAATATCGGAAAACAATGTTTTGAGGACAATAAAGAACTGCTGCTTCGATCTATCGAGGAAAGAGGGGATTTCGATGTTGCGTTTGTGATGACATCCGCATCAGGAGGTACAGGTTCATCGTTTACGCCCCTGCTGATAGACGCAATTAAGAAGCGATATAAATACAATGTATATGGTAT
>JBAQYK010000373.1:0-5356 GCA_049299995.1 Candidatus Methanoperedens sp. | reverse complement strand
TTTTGAACGAGTCCCGTATTGGGTACCGATTATCATGGGTTCTTTCATGATTTTGTTTACAGCCTGTCCCCAGGCATCGGGAAGTCCTCGTGCCTGAATAAATATTGTTGGTGGATATTTTGCCATTTTAAGTACCTTTTTTTTTGATTAAATTTCGTATAATTGTCTGGATTTTTAAAGTTTATACCCAAACTTTTTCTGCTCTTTTTCTTGATTTATCCTTTTCCGCTTTTATCTTCTTTAATGTAGGACTTTCAAGTTTTGAATCCGGTCTCTGTTCTATGGTTGCTACCCGAATATCCTTTGTTACGGAAAGTATTACCAGTCCAGAAGATATCGTGCCTGTTTTTTGGGCGAGCTGGGAATGCAATTCGTCTAAAATTCCATATACATTGTCCTTCAGCATCCGGGTATTGTATTGACCGTCTTCGCTGAAGGTTTGACCTATTGTACCTGAAATCAGGCTTTTTACTGCTGATAGGTCGGCTGCTAATCCAGTATCGCCTTGCTCTAATGCTGTTTTTATTTCTATCACAGCGTCTTTTAAATCCATACTCATTTTTGCTTTTGTAAGGATTTGATTCAATTGCATTATAGCCCATGCAAATTCGTCTGTCTTGATCTTCATATTTATACCTTCGTTAGTGCTTAGTGCTTACCACACTCAAACAAATTAAATTTCATATAATTGTTTGGATTTTTTTAATTAAAAATATATAAAAATCACTCTGTAGAAGCGGTCTGGACTTTTTCTTTCTTTTTTCTTATAATTTTTACAGTATCGGTTTTTTTCTCTTCTCCCCATTTCATCGGGTCGCAGAGTGCTATTTTATATTTTTCAGGTAGAGGTTCTTCCGGTAGTCCGAGTTCTTTGAGTACAGTATTAAGTTCCGACCATGTTGTGTGACAATGTTCAAGCCAATATTCAACATCCGCAGGTGTATTGCTTGTATTTGCTGTTTTCCAGTGGTTTTCTGCATCCTTGTGGTATATTTGCATCCATCTTTCGAATTGTGGTTTTTTATTTATCAACACATAATCCCATACTTTGTCTTTATCGGCGCGGAAAAGCCGCTTCGCTTCTCTCATAGCAAAAGCAAAATGACCGGCAAACCATGGATCATCATTTTGCGGTTCAAAGTTGTTTTCCCAGAGAGCATCGAACTCTTTTCGGTTGATTCCGCGCGGCCAGCCCCGGATATCGAAGATAGACAGGTCTTTGCTGATCAGTTGACATAGGTATTCTGTATTATAGATGCGTTCACCTGTTACTGCAGCGTTATTATTTTCCTTATTTTGGGATGGAATTACTTTATCCGGTACTGTGGCTGCAGGTTTAAGAGCATCGGGATTCCATGTTTTTCCTTCAATGTCATAATCGAATAGCGTAGGTTGTGGCATAAATCCTCTAAATAATGTTTTTAATAATTGTATGGAGATTTTATAAAACAACAACAAGAAACGTCTGTGTGCTTGCTTTTCAAGATTTCTTGAGGTTGTAACTGCGTTGCGCAGCACGCACTGCAATCCCCTTCCTGGCAGGTTCGGTTGATTTTGGCACACCATTGACCTTTGAAATTCAAGATGTTAACCTCCCGCGCAGTTTTCGCACAGCGCCCTGCCCTGTTCGGCAAATGTTTTTTGTGCCTGCTCCTGGCTGATAGGTGAAATACATCGTCTGCATGTATAGGTTTTTATTGGCGGGATATCAGGTGACGGTATTTTAGTTGAAGGAGAGTCATCTATTGCTGTTATGAACATCTCGCATGGTGATTGTGGTGGTGGACCTATCGGGACGCGGTATCCCTGACCGCATTTCTTTGAACATACGAGTGCCCGGCATCCCCCGTCTATGCCCTTGTCCAACAATTTTGCGCCACAGACGCCGCATTTTAATTGTGTTTCAATACCAGGTTCGGACTTATCAATATTTTTAACCGAGAAAAAAGTATTAGTGCCAGTATCAGTATCAATATCAGTACCAGGCGCTGTAGCTGCAGGTTTCAGAACAGGATGATTCCCGGTTTTTTCTTTATTGATGTTGTAGTTGAACATTAAGGATTGCTGCATAGCATATTTTCCAAATAATATTTTTTAGTGTAAGATTCCTTTTCCATAGCCCGCGTTTCATAATTTTAGTCTCCATGTTCCGTCTGGGTGCTGGATGAATCCAAACTTTGTCCACAATTGGTGTGGAGATACGAGCGTGATTGTCTGGATCACTTTGGAACGGAAGTGTTGGATTAAAAAAGGGAAGATTCGTGTGAGGTGTCCTTGTCTGGGAGGGGTGATATAGATCGATGTGATGAAAAGAGCATCACCCGATTGGATAAAATGGAGTTCTCCAAGGCCAGGAAGGAATTTGATGCTATTAATATTATTATCTGAGATTACCTCTTGTGTCATGTTGAAATCACCGATCTATATCCAGTTGCAAACTATGTGGCTATGCACAACGTTTTTTTCACCTAATATCATGCCTTTTTCGGTCCCTCAATTCCTCTTGCTTGCCGAAATTGAACCCGGAAACCGCTTGAATGTAACCCGTGACGCGGCTGAGCTTTTCGATATGTTCCGAACCACATTCCAGGCACTCATCCTTTAATCCGGGCGATGTCTGGAAACAGTCCATGCATGTGGTCATATCTCGTGTGAACGCAAAATAACCCGTCTGGGTGTTCTTAGCAATGTTCATTGCAAACTCTTTTAATCCTTTCGGGTCAGGCTGCGCTTCGCCCATGAAAATGTGCATTATGTTGCCTCCATCAAGTATCGGGAAGAACATATGTTCTATTTTGATTCGTTCAGTGATTGACGTATCGGCGCCAACGTAAACATGCGTGCCGTTGGTGTAATATACCGGCAAATCCCTGGTCTCATGTATCTTTGTCAGCGCTGTTTTCAAGTCTCCTTTAATGACTTTCTCGGCGCATTCCCGGAACTCTTTATGCAGCAAATCCGAAACTGCAAACCGCATGGCTGTAGTTTCTGCCGGAGTTCTTGCGAGAGCTATATGAATACCGTATTTTTCGCTCAATTCCTGGGCATAGAATTTCATTTCATACATGGCGCGTATTGCTAATTTATGGGATGCTTCGCTTTCATGCATCTGCTTTCCCATATGATGCTGCACCATTTCATTGATGCCGACCACACCGATTTCATATACAAGACCGGATAGGTCAACTGCTATTTCACCTTTCTCTCTCGTATTCGGGTCCATCGGGCGCTGGGTGAAGAAGGGCATTCTGTTGGATTTAACAATAATATCCATCCATTTCCTTTTAACCCTGAATACCTCCACAGCAGTATCCATCAACCGTTTCAGTTCCTGGAATAGCTTTTCGTCATTGTGTTCTGCCCTGTATGCTGCACGGGGACAGTTCAAGGACATTACCTGCCATGCACCCATTGAGAAATGCTTTCCATTCCTGAAATGGAGTTTATCTTCGAAAAGCGTATCCTGGGCAGTTACTGATGAAAATGCATAGGCACAGCATTGGTAGCAAGAGATGCCTTTACCCGCGCCCCTGTATTCCGGAAGCTGGTTATCAAAGTAGGGCGTTCCGTACTTCGCTGCAAGTACAAACGACATCTCATAGAGTTCATCGTATGTAGGAAGGTCAGGATGTTCAACGTTAAAAGTTTTTGTCCATTCATCATATTCTATGAAATCAGGTTCGATGCTTATTTCCGGTTTGGGGAAGTTGAAAGGTTTGCCCCAGTAGTCGCCGCCGAGCAGGACAGTCATAAGCGCTTTAAACCCGAGTCTTACCTCACGCTCGAATTCACCATAGGTCTGCAAGGGTGCCTGCGTCCCATCCCATACTTTTCCTTTATATACGGCAGGCTTATCGCGCCACAGTTTGGGTACGCCCGGTGAAAGCTGTACCGAAGAGAAAACGAGCTGTCCACCTCTTGCAACCATCATCTGTGTCATCTCGTAGACGAACATCTGCATTAACTGCTCTATTTCCTTGTATTCCCTTCCTTTCAGGTATGGAGCTATAAACGTGAGGAAATTATAGAATCCCTGCCCGCCCGCGGCATTTGTCTGCGCGCTTCCCATAGCTTTCACAGCATGAAGCATAGCGACTTCTGCTTTTTTTGAAGGGCCTGCTACGCTTGCTTTTGTACCGCTGCCGTCTGGCATCAAGCCGTAGTAAAAGAAATATCGCAGGTCCCAAGACGAGCAGAAGGGCCTTGTGCCAAAGTATTCGAGATCGTGTATGTGAACATCTCCGTTCAAGTGCGAGTCTGCAAGCTTTGGCGGCATCATGAGCAGATACTGCTCTTTGCACATCTTATCTGCTTTTTTCTTATGTGAAGTTTCAGCATTATCCTGCAGGTTAGCGTTATCGTTCTTTTCAAACCCTGACCTGTCGCCGGTATCTATCAGGTGCGCGTCATAAACAGGCGTGCCGACCCTTGTAGATACGTTGCGCCATTCCGGATGCTTTCTTTCGAGCAGTATGGTATTGACTATCTCGCGGATCATCGGGCTGCTGAGTTCGTGCAGTCTGATTTCTTTAATGTGCTTTTCAGTGGTTTTCGCTATCTCTTCAGCTTCTTCTTTAGTTATCCCCGGGATTCCAAAAAGCGTCTCTGTCAGCTTTGTCTCTTTGAGAAGCTGTTTTGTGATGGCATCACGGCTCCAGTCCACGAGATGGTTGTCCGTGGTCCTGACTTTCGGGAATAGAGGCAGTGCATATCCCTGTAAGGAGCGCTGGGTAAGGATCATGTTATTTGTTTTTCCATTTTTCTGACTGTCCATAATTGAAATCTCCTGTAACTTTATTGCTTTGGTTTGGAAGAGATAGTTTAAGGTCGAAGCTAATTGTTTTTAGTCTCCCTTTAAACTTTAAACTTCAGGCTGTATTAGTTTGATATAGCTCTCAATAAACTTATTGTTTTCGATAGTGACAGATTAGGGATTACTCTCCACTCTTGGAGCCATCATGTATTCAGCATGTCCATGCCCCTCAGCGAATAGGAAGTCAACCTTTAGTGGATAATCATTACCAATGTTCAAGGTAACTTCGCTGGCTTTGCCCACTGTCTTGCTCATATCCGAGAGGTAATCAAGCGAGAACAGCGCTTTGGCTTCGGCAGGTTTGAACTCTATTAACTGGTCTTTCGTCATCTCCACCAGCACCTTGTCCGTATCCCCTTCGGCTTCCATAAAGAAAACATCGCCCCTTACCCCCATGGACATGTAATCACCCACTTTTTCCGCAGCTTTTACTGCCCTTTTAATATCTTCACCGCGGATTACGATGCGTGCCGGCAGGTCAAGTGTAGGCACTTTCGGCTCCTTTCTTATAGAGGAAGGATCAAGCAAGGACATGGTATAGGC
>JBAQYK010000372.1:0-5438 GCA_049299995.1 Candidatus Methanoperedens sp. | reverse complement strand
CCACAGGTTTGTGCGGCGCGCTCTGGGCGCCGTCCAGCATTACAAGCGCGCCGTGGTCGTGCGCGAGCTTGATAATCTCTTTCGCAGGTATGGTATAGCCGTCGAGGTTTGAGGTGTGAACCATGCTAACAAGGCGCACGTTCTTGTTTTCATTCATTATTTCTACAAACTGGGACAGATTGAAGGTATTATCCGGGTTTGAGTAAACAACCATGTGCTTTATCCCTCGCTTATGCGCCTGCACCTGCCAGGGGATAAGGTTTGAATTATGTTCCCTGTCCGTGGTGAGGACGATATCGCCTTTTTTGAAGTCAAGCGAATTGGCAACAAGATTCAGCCCTTCGGTTGTGTTCCGCGTGAAAATAACCTCTTCGGGGCATGATGCGCCCAGGAATTTCTGGAATTTCTCACGCGCCTCTGTCACTTTCTCATCCACCTTCTTTGCCATCTTGTGAATGGAACGCCCGCCGCATACGGGATATTCATTATAGTATTCGTTCATGGCGTCTATGACCTGCTTTGGCTTCAGGGTCATGCAGGCGTTGTCGAAGTAAATAATTGGCTTGCCGTTCCATTTTTTCCAGAGCGCAGGGAAGTCAGGGCGGATTTTCCGGGTATCCATGATAATTACAGAAGTAGTTGAGATGGGATATAAATTTTGGTTAATGAGAACCTTTCGCCAATTTCATATATCATCAGGCTAATTATAACAGGGTAGAAACTAATTGTAACAGGGATAATTATGGCAAACGTATCAATCATAGGCAGTGAAAAATCAGGCAGGACAAGCCTTGCAGGGAAACTCGGGAAGAAGGGTACAGAGTCGGATATCACACTCTACAATTTCGTAAAAGGGGACAGGATATATTCCTTCGTGGACTCAAACGGGTATCCCGCCTCATTAAAATCACTTATCCAGACAATAAACCTCTCGGATATCGCGCTTGTCTGCGTCCCCTCGGACGGGCTCAATGCGCAGGTGGGAGAGTGCATCGTTGCCCTAGATTTGCTCGGGGATAAACGCGGGTTGTTCGTCATAACCATGTCCGACAAATCAAATCCGGCTGCGATTGCCGGGCTTTCGGAAAAGATAAAAGCCATCACAAAAGGCACAAACCTTGAGAAATGGGAATCCATTGCTGTTTCCAATACCACATTCGAAGGACTGGAAATCCTCAAGGAGAAGCTCTTTGCTCTCGGGGAAGAAGTAAGGGCTGCAAATGCCCTGAAGAACGACCTCCCACAGCGTGTCATGGTGGACCATTTCTTTAATGTCACAGGCATGGGATGCGTTGTACTTGGTGTTGTGACCCAGGGAACTCTCAAAGTACATGATAGCCTGACCACTTTCCCGATTAACATACCCACAGAGATACGCTCAATCCAGAGTAATGACGTGGATATGAAAACCGCGCCCGCAGGTACAAGAGTGGGACTTGCGCTAAAAGGAATACAGTCAAAAGACTTCGACAGGGGGTACATAATTTCACAGAAAGAAGAGGTGGCAATGAAATTCAACCTGAAATGCCGCCTCTCAAAATTCACGCCCGGACTGGGGGTTGGCGACGCAGTCCACCTGTTCGCAGGGCTTCAGGACATGCCTGCAACTATTGGCAGTATTACCATAGACGGGATGGATGTTACGCAGGCGCCTGCAGGTTCGGATTGCAATGTCGTTCTCACAGCCCAGAAGAATATATCGTACAGTAAAAACGACCGTTTGCTGATTGCCCAGCTCAACAATCCGAAACAGAGGATGGTTGCAGGCTGCGGGGTTGTGTAGATTTCGACATGCTTAAATGGTTGGAAAGAAACTTAGAATGCGGAGTTTATAATTGAATGGTAGAAGATAAAACGGAGAAATCATATTTCACGAAAATAATTAAAACCATTAAATCTGCGATTTCGTTCAGTAAACAGACACTGATACTGGGTTTATCCAGTTCGTTGAACGGGGGCGCTGCTTATGGATACATCGTATCGCTGGATTATCACTATTTCACTCCTGCACTTGCTGTTATCACCGGTTTTATAGGTGGCATCGGTATTGCTGCAAGAGACATGTTATCTGAAAAAGAAAAACATTATGAAGAAATACCATTAAAAGATATTGTATTGAATGCCTTATTTGGCATTATAGCCCTGTTTTTAGGATACCTTATTGTTTACTACTTTGTAAAGCTTCCATCTTCCGGTCAACATGGCACAACTCTTTCCCTTCCTGCTGAACTGGGGACGATTATTGAATTCCTTAAGGCAACGATGGGGTGGGGAGACATCGCAGGAGCAATACTCGGTTCAATCAGTTCTCTGGCGCTCCCGATAATTTTTAAGGAAAAAATAAGGTCTTTAATGAAATCATTAAAAATCAGCCGGTTTTACTGAGTTTCAAAATAGCCGCGGCAATATCCCCATTTGTTTCCCGAAGCGCTGCCCTTGCATCGATATCATTTGCTTTTGCCTGTTCCATCACAAGCTTGACGTCTTCTTCTGGTATTTTTACCTCACGGGCGACTTCCTGCGGCGTTCCCATGACCTGGTAGGTTTTCATGCCCCGCGCATCCATTATTGTGACCTGCGCATCTTTAAAAATAATGTCCTTCTGGGGCGTGCGGATAATTACTTCTTCCACGTTTTCTATCTCATTTACGTCAATTCCCATCTGCTTCATCATGGACGCCATCTTGCGGGGATTGATACCTTTGCCAAGTCCGGGGAACATTCATCTCACCCGCAACTGCTGCATCCTGAGCCGCATTTTGCCGCATTGGGATTGTCAATAACGAACCCTTTCCCGTACTCATTGTCAATGAAATCGATTTTGAACTCCTCGATTTCGTCCTGGATGTTTTTATTAAAGAATAATTTTATCCCGTTACTTTCCGAAACAGCATCTTCTGTTTTTGGGGTGCTCTCGAGGGTTAGACCGTATTGTATCCCGCTACAGCCCATCCCGGCTTCGAATATGCGTAACCCGTGGTCTGTTTTCTTTTCTTTTTCAAGCAATTGTTTCAATTCTGCCGCTGCTGCATCTGTAATCTCTATCATTTGATTCTCCTTTTTCCCTCTATGTTTTGGATATATATAAAAATGTGGTATTCCGCTAAAAAAAGCCTTAAATAGTAACAAAACGAGTTTATGTCGGAGGCTAATTTTATGACAAAAGAGGAATTATTGGAAAAAGTAAAGACTTCACGCCCATCCGTGACGGTCGTGGGTCTGGGTGGTGCTGGCTGCAACATCACAACATGGATAGCAGATAAGAAACTTGCCGGCGGTAAAATAATCGGAGCAAATACCGACGCGTCGCATCTTAGCACAATGACCCGTGCGGATAAAATAATGTTGCTCGGTGAAAAGCTGTGCAAAGGGCATGGCTGCGGCGGGTTCCCGGAGAGGGGTTCTGAGGCTGCAAGAGAGAACATGGCTGAAATCAAGGCGGAATTAAAAGATACCAATCTTCTGTTCCTGGTTGCGGGTCTCGGGGGAGGCTCAGGTACAGGCGCAATACCTGTTTTTGCCGCTGTTGGAAGGGAGATGGGAGCGCTTACTATTGCATGCGTAACCATACCGTTTACCATTGAAATGACAAGACGTGAAAAAGCGCGGGATTCCATAAAAGCACTTTCGGAGAATTGCGATTCAATCGTGGTCATCGACAACTCAAAACTCAGGGAAGTTGCAGGCAACCTGCCGCTGAAAGAGGCGCTGGCAGTGGCAAACGCGCTTGTGGGTTCGTTCGTTAAGAACATTACGGATACCATAACCCAGCCAAGCCTTATCAACCTCGACTACGCAGACCTTCGCGCAGTCATGGAACGCGGGGGAATTTCTTCAATTGGAATAGGGGAAGGCGACGGCGCAAGCCGCGTGGAGAAGGCAGTTTCGCAGGCTCTTTCAACGCCGCTTCTCGATATAACAGATATAGAGAATGCTTACGGTGTTCTCATCCATATCGTGGGAGGCGAAGACCTGACGCTGGAGGAAGTTGCGGTAGTGGGAGAGGAGATAATGGAGAAGGTTCCCAATACCAAGCGTGTAATCTGGGGCGCCAAGGTAGACCCCGGACTGGCTGGCAGGGTGCGCGTCATGGCTGTGCTTACTGGAGTGAGCTGCCCGTTCCTGGGCGTTGAAGCAAGAAGAGCGCCGCAGATACCAAAAGAAGTGGTAAAACCACTGCGTGAAGCCATGGAGCACATGGCAAGAGCGCAGGATGTATCCTATCCGCGCGAGACGATATCAAGGGCTGCTGTGTTCAGCAAGGAAAAGTAGGAGTTAGCTCCTGCTTTTTTATCTTTTCTTTTTTCTGTTTTTTTCACCGCTCAAAATTGAAATTCTGCTTCACAATCTTAAGCGCGCAGTAATTCCCGCACATGGTACAGGCTTCCTCATCCGAAGGCGAGCGGCTGTCCCTCACCGACTTCGCATGTGCGGGGTCAATCGCCAGCTCATACATCCTGTCCCACTGCAAATCGCGCCTCGCCCTGCCCATATCAAGGTCGCGCTGGCGGTCATTGTTCTTCACCATATCCCCTATGTGCGCCGCAATCCTTGCTGTTATCACGCCCTGCCTCACATCTTCGATATTGGGAAGCGCAAGGTGTTCCGCAGGCGTCACATAGCATATAAAATCGGCGCCGTATGCGCTTGAAAGGGATGCGCCGATGGCTGCCACGATGTGGTCGTAACCCGGCGCGATGTCCGTGACCAGAGGTCCAAGCATATAGAACGGCTTATCGCCGCTCAGGCGCTTCATGAGTATCACGTTTGCATCGATTTCGTCTATCGGGATGTGACCCGGACCTTCGACAATTGTCTGTACGCCTGCCTCATGCGCCCTGTCCGACAGCTCCGAGTTCATTATGAGTTCCTGTATCTGCGCCCTGTCCGTGGAATCATGTATCGCGCCGGCACGCATCCCGTTGCCCATGCTGAGCGTGACCTCGTGCTCTTTCATTATCTCAAGCAGGTAATCGAACTCGCTGTACAGCGGGTTTTCCTTCTCATTATGCAGCATCCATGCAGTCATGAACGCCCCGCCGCGAGAGCAGAGCCCGCCAAACCGCCCCTGGTTTTTAAGCCGCTCGACTGTGAATAAATTGATGCCCGTATGTATAGCCATGAAATTAGTACCAAGCTTTGCCTGTTCTGCTGTTATTTTGAAGAGTTCATCCTCTTTCATGTCCACGGTGCTTCCGTATTTCCTGATAGCTTCGATAAAAGCCTGATAGAGCGGAACAGAACCCACAGAAAGGGTTGTTGCTTCAATGACCTTTTTCCTGATATCATAAAAATCCCCGCCTGTTGAGAGTTCCATGAGCGTATCTGCGCCTGTGGCTTCTGCAACCTTTGCTTTCTCTATTTCCATTTCAATATCCACTATATCCGAGGATGTACCGATAGAGGCGTTCACTTTAGTGCGAAGCCCTTTCCCGATT
>JBAQYK010000371.1:0-3583 GCA_049299995.1 Candidatus Methanoperedens sp. | reverse complement strand
AAAGTATTCCATGAAAAATAACCCGCCCTGTAGAATTGCACTGTTGCTATTGTCGCCACAAGGATATTCAGGGTTAAAGCGGTCGGCTTCATAACCTCTGGCGCAAGACCGAAAAGCGCCATCGCTGCAAGATATCCGGAAGCTCCGGCATGACCTACCGAGGAATAGAAAAGCCCCGCGGCAAAGATAAGTATGGAAAGAAGAATTATGTCATTCATAATGCTTATCAGGAGCATCCGAACTCTCTTTCTATATTATCCAGCAGCATGTTCAGTAATCTTTGCGTTCCAGACACATTGCCGATATGCGATACGATTTCATCAGGATTCTGGATGTACTTTCCCTTGACAATCTCGTCCCCGCAGTTCTTGAACATGAGGTTTATGCTCTCGGCTGAATATTCCAGATGGAACTGCAATCCTATAACACGTCCGTATTCAAATGCCTGAGCCGCACACCCTTCACTTTCCGCTATTCTTGCCGCGCCGGAAGGTATTTTGAATGTATCGCCATGCCAGTGAAAAGCCATGAAATTCTCAGGAAGTGCGCTGAAAATAGAAGAATTCTTTGCGTCTTTTGTCAACGATACCGGGAACCACCCGATTTCCTTGTATCTGTTCTTGGTGACCCTGCCGCCAAGGACATCCGCGATAAGCTGGGAGCCAAGGCATATCCCGAGAACGACTTTTTTGTGCGCAATGGCTTCGGCTATGAAATTCTTCTCGTTAGCGAGCCATGGATATTTTTCTTCCTCGTAGATATTCATGGAGCCGCCCATTATGACCAGCCAGTCAAAGTCATTCATTTCTGGGAGTTCTTCGTTATTGAAGAGCAGCGTTCTTGAGATGCTGTGACCTCTTTTCTTAGCCCACATTTCGATGTTTGCTAAACCTTCAAAGGGTTCGTGTTCAAGGGAATGAATTCTCATCGTTTTTCCTCCAATTTATCATATTTATAGTTCCACCATTTTAGTATTTCAGGAAATCCCGGGGATATGTCAAACTATTTTAAAACCGATTGTTTCATATCTTTAATAGCCAGATTTTTTTCCAGTAATATTCTCTATCTCAACCTTAATAATTGTTACAGCATCAATAAATTTTTTTGAGAATTCATAAGAGCTGTCTGAATAATGTTCAATTATGATATTCAATGCTTTTATTTTTTCATCAAAGTCCTTAATAAAAGAAGCTTTGCCGAAACCGATTACACTATAATATTTTATATCCCAATCACATGGGTTTTCAGATATCAATAATCCACTATAATCATCAAATTCAAAACATATATTATTATTTTTCTTAATGATATCTATTTTTTTACCTGCATTGGCAGAATGAAAATAAAGGCAATTATCCTTATAACCAAAACAAACAGGAATAATGTATGGAGAATTGTTTTCAGAAAGAGCGATCCTGCAAACATTTGATTTGCCTATAATGGATTCTATCTCCTCTATATCCTTGATTTCTTTATCTTTGCGTCTCATTATTAAACCTGTACGTATGCAATATATCTTCCGCTCTGATAATGCCTACTTTCTCTCCGCGTTCAACCACTGTTATATATGAGGTTTTGCAGCGCTCAAACATCGCAATGGCATCCGTGAGCCATTTATCCGAGTCAATTGTTAGCTCTGGTGAATGCATAATCTCATCAACTATGATATCTAAATTTGCTCTCTCTGCCATACTATTCATGACATCTTCGATAGAGATAATCCCAGCAAGCCTGCCGTTTCTGCTAACCAGAACACTTGCGACTTTATTCTGCTTCATGAGTTGTGCAACCTCGCTGAACTTTGTCCCGGTGGGAACGACCACCGGGTTTTTCAGGAGGAGGTGGCTTATTTTTGACATTTGTACTCCTTCAATTCATTCACCGCAAAGTTCGCGAAGGACGCAAAGCAGAGGAGCAATAACCTTTGCGCTCTTTGCGTTCTCTGCGGTGAGCATTCTATCTCCCCAACCGTCACCTCACATTCGGCTCACAAACGATATTCTTTTTCGGACATCCCCGCACGCATGCGCCGCAGCCTATACAGTCATCAGGATGCGCGACTGTCATTACTTTAGCGCCGCAGAGGTCATCAGCATTGGGATGGTCGATATACTCGAACACCCCGCGCCCGCATATTTTGAAGCATTTTCCACAGCATCCACAGTTGTTGATATTGCTTCGCACCACAAAGGAGGGAGTCCAGCTCCCGCCTGATGCTGTTATTCCTGTTACATATTCCATATTTTCACCTCACTGGTGCAGCTTATTGGGATCATACTTATGCCCCAGGATCGCGTTTGTCATCAAATCAAGTAGATATATCGAGCCATTATATCCCATAATAGAATAGCGATACACGCCCACTCGGTCATAGACCGGGAACCCGAAGCGCACAAGTGGAACGCCCTCATCACCTGCTACATCCGTACCCTTGGAGTTGCCAAGTATCAATTCTGCTCCATGGGTTTTTACAACCTCGTGGAATTCATACAGGTCTGTACCTTCAAGGATCTGGGTGTCTGTCCTGTATTCGCTATTTACCGCCTTGATGTCCGGGGCAAAGTCCTTATGTTTCGTTGCGGTCATAGCAACGGTGGGGTTCATCCCGGCTTCAGCGCAGAACCTGACGATAGCTGACACAAGATCAGGGTCGCCGAAAATCGCGACTTTTTTCCCATACATATAGTGGTGAACGTCCACCAGGCTGTCTATCAGGCGCCCACGCTCCTTTATGATCTCATCAGGGATCGAAGCGCCGCTTAACTTGCAGATATTCTGCACGAACCTGTCTGTGTTGATGACTCCGATGGGCGCAGGGTCAAGAACAGAAGGCACATTGAACTTGTTCTTTAGATACGTAGCCGCCGAACCCGCAGTCCTGCATATCGCTATTGTACCCAGTGAGTTTGCAGAATCCGCGATGTTGGAAAGACTTGTCCCTCCGTCCGGCAGTACGGGTTTGTGCCCGCCAGGCAATATGGGAGTATCAAGGGTTTCGGAGATATCTGACAGGAATATGCTCTGCACATTCATTAAGCGCAGCATGTTCTTTATCTCCCTGATGTCGCCGGGATTGATTATTCCCGTGATTATGTTTATTTTGTTATTTGGCTCACCCTTTGTTGCAAGTGTTTCCACAAGCGTCCTCAGGGCATTATCATATCCTGTGAGATGCGTGCCAACATAGCTTGGCGTGGATGCGGGGAATATCTTTATAGTATCATTGGTCAGCGCCTTCTTTGATATCAGTTTCACATCGTCGCCTATGGTCTCGCTCATGCATGTGGTACAGATACCAATTGCAGCCGGGTTCAGCCTGGACTTGACGTTCTTTATGGCTTCTGTCAGGTTCTTGGCTCCTCCATATACAGCTGCATCCTCGGCAAGCGATGAAACTGCTACCTCGGCAGATTCCCTGAAATGGCGCGCAATATTGTAGCGGGGATACGTGCTGCATCCCTGGGAACCATGCACCAGCGGAACGCAGCCATGAACTCCCATGTAAGCAAGTATTGCGCCCATGGGCTGGCACATTTTGGGTGGATTGATTGTAACGCTTCGAGTTTTACGAACCGTCTTGATA
>JBAQYK010000370.1:0-2317 GCA_049299995.1 Candidatus Methanoperedens sp. | reverse complement strand
TTGGGAGGGTTCGTGAACGCGTTGTTGCTCGATAGGGATTTACTGATTCCACGCTTTTTCAGAAATTCTGATGGGTATATCGCGGTCAATGCCGGATTCTTGAGTAATGTGATGATTGGAGCCGCTGCAAGCGTGCTCACGTGGATGTTCGGGGCTAACGATTTACCTCCACTTCGCCAGATCGGGCTCTGTTTTCTGGCTGGCATAGGGGGTGGAAATATTATCTCAAGCATGCTACAGAATAAGCAGTTGATTCTTCAGCAAAGTAAAATCGCTGACTTGGCTGCCCTTTTGGGGCAGTCGGTAGAGAAGTTAGCAGATAAGCGTCAACAGGAACACCAAGAAACGGAGGCTGAAGATGAGTAGTAAGTCTAAACGGCAGCCTACACCGCGCCATTATCGTTCAGGACAATATCGGACTGTTTCCGCCAAGAAGGCCAGTGAAACCACAGTGGTTCAGGGGAAAGATTCAAAAGTTAGCAGGAGCACTGCGATTCATTGTGATCCTATGCCGCCCAAGGCCAAAGTTAGCCAGGTGTATGTACTATTGGACCGTCTGAAACATGCAAGATCAGTAGGAGAGGTCAAGGACTCTTCTTCAAAGATCAGCGACATCATAAAAGAACTTTAAGACGCAAATACTTTGGATAAATGAGCTAGAGAAGCGAGAGAAACGCATAATTTCATGGGCGTCCCCCCTATGTCTTACATAAATCCTTATGTGCAAGATCCGCCCGGATAATTTTTCATGCGTCGAATATGAGGCCAAACGGCGTTAGGGAATGACCTTACTGAAATGAAAAATGAATTATCACTCATTGAAGAACAGTCAATTAAAGCTGTGCGTTTTGCGCACCGTCTGTTGCTTACTGCATGTTTTGCAGCGTTTATTTTCAGTTTTTCCCCAACTGAGATGACTGTGTACAGGGGTGCTGTTGGCGAGTTGAATGCTTTGCTAGGCGCTGATTTAAGAAAGCTTCAATTGCAAGGTGCGCTGAAGAATGACCGATTCAATCAGGCATACTCCCATGTGCAATCCTTATTATCAAATTACGGATTGTCGTTATTTACTGGAGGCCAATCAAACAATATTTTCGCAATTCAACCAGATCCTCCTCGTATGGATTGGGTGTCTTTGGATGAAATTAATCAGTTCATTACGCAGCTGTCACAAATATCAGTTTCGATAACGTCAGTAGAAGGAGACTTCGAAAGAGATATCTTGGATTTCCTAGATCGGAATAAGAACCAATATACATCGTGGGACAAGACTATATCCATTAGCACACACGAAGATTCATTTTCTATAACATTTGGCAGGCATAGCACTGGTTCGAAACTGAGTCATCGTGTTTCTAAAGAGGACTTCGACATTCCCTTCAACTTCTTGTCGGAAATCAAAAGATTTCCCGAATTGAGGTGCCTGATTGCGGAGGTACACGGGAATTATTTCTTTATGCCAAATTTGAAACAAGTTTGGGATCAAGTAAGATCAGAGAATCCAATTCAGGCTCGCGCCATATTAGCTCGCAAAGATGTTCCTAATGAGAAGAGGCTGGTAGTTTTAGGATTATCAATTCCTCATCAACTAATATCTTGGCTAATCCCTGGGATAATATTTGCTTTGAGCATTTTTCTTCTAGTCCATATTCTTCATCTGCAATTACTGACTGCGCACAATACTTCTATTCTTAAATATCCATGGATTGGTGTTATGCCTGGCAAGTTAGCTGCATCGATATCTGCCGTGACCGTTTTGTTGATACCGATCATAGCTCTAATGGGTATAGTTAGAATGACATGGAACGAACTTGCTTTTTTCAGAAAAGTGTTAATATTTTTGATGAGTTCAGGGACTGCGTTTAGTTTGATTTTTTCGTTCAAAAAACTGAGAGACATAAAAATACTAATCACGCAATGAACCAGACGCTTCCCACGTCTGGGTATTACGGCGTCACGAACGGGGTCGGGCCACGCTATGTTGCGGGCGGGGTCGGACCAAGCCAGCATTACGATATCCCTGAGATAAGTGTTGAATCGTCACTCAGCTCGGGCGCTATAATCGTCTTTTTAAGGGCAAAACGGGCGTTATAGAAAGGTTGCCGACATGGCACGAGCCAACCGACATTACCTTCCGCGACATATCTGGCACATAACGCATCGGTGCACAAGCGTGAGTTTCTGCTCAGGTTTTCCAGAGATCGCCATCGTTGGCTTCAATGGCTCTTCGAGGCACGAAGACGCTTCCACCTGATGATTCTCGACTATACGGTCACTTCCAATCACATCCACCTGCTTGTCCTGGGCGGAGAAGACC
>JBAQYK010000369.1:0-1931 GCA_049299995.1 Candidatus Methanoperedens sp. | reverse complement strand
CGTAAATATCAATATCTCGATTAACGTTTTTCCGGTCATGATGCCGGTTTCTGGGGAAATCAGCGCCATTCAGGCTCGAAAAACGCCTGTGGATATTATTGAAACTGAAAAGAATGTCCATGCAGTAATAAGAATTCCGGACATGGAAATGGAAACCATTAAAATTGCGGATTCAGGAAAGAGCGTTGAAATTACGGCATTAAGCGGCAGCAATGCAATAAATGAAAGGATTGAACTGCCTGCAAAGGTCAATAAAACCTTTAAAACCACATACATTAACGGGATTCTTGAAGTGGTTTTTAATAAACCGAAAAATGCCAGGAAGAGCGTCAGGTAGGCAGCAAAGCTTTTAATCCGTGAATTCATTTTAGGGCTATTATGATTGACATCGCTCTACCAAAAGGCAGTCTTGAAGAACAGACTCTCCTTTTGTTCAAACAGGCAGACCTTGAAATAAGAAAAACCGACCGGGAATATAATCCCACTGTAAAAGACCCGAGGATTAAAAAAGTCAAGATACTGCGCCCGCAGGAAATACCCAAGTACGTTGAGGAGGGTTTCTTTGACCTGGGCATATCAGGCAAGGACTGGGTTATGGAATC
This sequence comes from Candidatus Methanoperedens sp., assembly GCA_049299995.1. Taxonomy (GTDB): domain Archaea; phylum Halobacteriota; class Methanosarcinia; order Methanosarcinales; family Methanoperedenaceae; genus Methanoperedens. Next base: position 1,329 of record JBAQYK010000369.1, on the reverse strand, counting down.
TGACGCGGACGTAGTTGAAGTCGCTGATATGTTTTACAGTAAAATGGGGGAGGGAATCGTAAAAATCGTGGTTGCGGTGCCAAACGACAGGGACATTAAAAGCGCAAAGGACATTAAACCCGGAAGCCGGGTATCGACTGAATATCCCAAACTCACAAAGAGGTTCTTTGATAAACTGGGCATCCCTGTGGATATACGCTACTCCTACGGCGCCACCGAAGCAAAGGTTCCTGAGCTTGTGGATGTGATTGTTGATTTGACAGAGACAGGTTCAACCCTGCGGAAAAACGGTTTAAAAATCGTGGATATCATTCTTGAATCCAATACTAAACTTATTGCAAATAAGAAATCATGGAAAGACCCGGTGAAACGCAGGGAAATCGAAGAGATAAAAATTCTCTTGCTGGCTGTTCTGGAAGCCCGGGGCAAGGTTTACATCGTAATGAATGTTCCCGAGTCCAAACTTGACGCAGTCGTGAGCGGGCTTCCCGCCATGAAAAAACCCACTGTCTCGAAACTTTACAAATCGGATTACTATGCCGTTGAAACCGTGGTGAGCAAGAGCGAGATAAATATACTTATCCCGAAACTCAAGAGCCTCGGCGCAGAGGATATTCTTGAGATGGATATTGCAAAGATTGTGCATTAGGAACCAGCAGGGCTAATAAAAACGGTTAAAGCCCGGCGTGTACTAACATTTATAAATATCTAAGCCATTAGTTTAATTGGTGTTTACCTTGGAAGCTTCTGACCCTGTTGATGAACTTTCTGGAATAATTAAAATCAAAGAGACAGAAGCAGAAAAGCTTATAGAATCTGAAGAGTGGTATTGATTGTCTCTAACCCAGGTTCCGAAAGGGACAAATGCACCTTGATTATGTTAAAAATAACCACCCCCTCGCGCCTGCACATAACCCTTATCGACATGAACGCCAGCATCGGGCGCGTTGACGGGGGCATTGGAATAACGCTTGATGAGCCTGTTATCACCATAAAAGCTGAAAAATCAGACACGGTTGAAATAACAGGGAACAGCGAGCATCTTGAACGAATGAGAAACAGCGCCGCTTTGCTTCTTCCTGCGGGCGAGGGAATTCACATCAGCATAGAAAAGGATTATCCCTCGCATGTCGGTCTTGGCTCAGGAACGCAGGCTGCACTTGCGGCAGGCATGGCTGTTAATAAGATATACAACCTCGGCTTGAGCGTATATGAGCTTGCAATAAAAGTGGGGAGAGGTGGAACAAGCGGCATCGGCGTGGCTGCATTAGAAATGGGCGGCTTCATACTCGAGGGGGGGCATAAGTTCAGCGAGAAAAAAGCGTTTCT
>JBAQYK010000368.1:0-6296 GCA_049299995.1 Candidatus Methanoperedens sp. | reverse complement strand
CATATAGGCTAAACAATATCAAGTGGTCACATTTGAAACTTAACGAATATTAATGGGATTTTTATGCCTCAACCATATATAAACTTAACTAAAGGCGTAAAGTTTCTGGAACTGCAACCAAAACCCCATATCCTCTGCCATACTGAATAAAACCGCGATGGTTCAAGTTCTATGCAAAAGCTGTTAAATACAAAGAGCCTAATGTAAGGCATCGTTTTCATATTGGAGGCTTCATTGCAATCTGTTGTAAATATAGGCATCGTAGGTCATGTTGACCACGGCAAAACCACACTCGTCAAGGCACTTTCGGGAGTCTGGACAGACAGGCACAGCGAGGAGATAAAAAGAGGAATATCAATCAGGCTGGGCTATGCGGATATAGTACTGAGAAAATGCCCCCAATGTCCTGAACCTGAGAGTTACACAACTAAAGATGTATGCGAAAAATGCGGGGCAAAGACCGAAATTCTTCGCCCGATATCATTTGTTGATTCTCCCGGTCACGAAACGTTAATGGCGACCATGCTCTCCGGCGCTGCTCTCATGGACGGCGCCCTTCTTGTTATCGGGGCAAATGAGCAATGCCCGCAGCCCCAGACAAAAGAGCATCTCATGGCATTGAATATCCTCGGGATAAAGAATATTATAATTATCCAGAATAAAATCGACATTGTCCCCAGGGAGAAGGTAATGGAAAATTACAACCAGATTAAAACCTTCGTAAAAGGGACTGTGGCTGAGAATGCGCCTATTATTCCGGTTTCAGCACAGCAGAATGCGAACATAGACCTTGTTATCGCAGCTATTGAAGAACGTATCCCGACCCCGGAACACGACCTGAAGAAATCACCCTTGATGTTCGTGGCGCGGTCATTTGACATTAACAAACCCGGGACAATGCCGGATAAACTGAAAGGGGGAGCCATCGGCGGGTCTTTAAATTGCGGCGTTTTCCATCCGGGCGATGAGATTGAGATGAGACCAGGCAGGAAAGTTGAGGCTGGCGGGACGGTCAAATGGATACCAATCAAAACCGTAATCACAACAATACACGCCGGGGATGAAGATGTAAATGAAGCTGTACCCGGAGGTCTTATAGGTATAGGCACTATGCTTGATCCCTCTATGACCAAGAGCGATGCGCTTGTGGGTCAGGTTGCAGGTATTCCGGGGTCATTGCCCCCGACTCTTGAGGGGTTCGTAATGGAAACAAAACTACTTCCGCGTATTGTTGGAATAAGCGATGAATCCGCAGTCGAACCTATACATTCTAATGAACCTTTGATGCTGAATATCGGGACTGCCACTACCATTGGTGTTGTAAAAAGCGCAAGGCAGGCAGACGCCGAGGTCAAACTTAAAAGACCGGTATGCGCGGATAATGGCGCGCATATTGCAATCAGTCGCCGCGTCGGAGCGCGCTGGAGGCTTATCGGCTCAGGCATATTGAAAGAATTTAAATGACAAGGAAAGTGATAATTGATACCAACGGCTTGATGATTCCTGGCAGGTTTGGTGTGGATATTTTTTCTGAGTTAGAGCGTTTGGGTTTTGATACTTGTTTCGTTCCCAGGGCTTCTGTCAGAGAGCTGGAAAAAATTTATGCCAGAGGACGTGGTAAGGACAGGGCAGCCGCCAGGATTGCACTATCATTACTGGAACGGTGTACAATAATTGAAAAAAACGGATTTGTGGATGATATAATCATGGAATTGGCTGATAAAAATATGGCTGTTCTTACCAATGATACAGAATTAAAGAAAAGATTATGTAGTAAGGGAGTCACTACTGTGTATCTTCGAGAAAAGACTCGTTTAAGTATTTAATAGCTTTTATTAAGAGGATTTAGATGTATAAGAAAATGAGATTAGCAGATACGGTGAGAATTGCACCAGAATCACTCGGCGAACCTGTTGAGGCAGCGGTCAAACTCGCATTGCGGGATAAGCTTGAAGGGCTTGTGGATAAGAGGATTGGCGCTATCGTTGCGGTGAAGGATATTATAGAAGTCGGTGAAGGACATATACTGGCAGGAGACGGCGGAGTATATTACGATGCGGTTTTTGATGCATTGACGTTCATGCCTGAGATGCAGGAAATTATCGAAGGCAGCGTCGTAGAAGTTGTTCAATTCGGCATCTTTGTGGGTATCGGACCCCTTGACGGTCTTGTGCATGTAAGCCAGTTGACTGATGAATTCGTAAGCTATGATGAGAAAAATTCCCGCCTTATAACCAAGGAATCAAGCCGCGCTGTAGCAGAAGGAGACCACATTCGGGCAAGAATAATAGCTGTGAGCCTTAATGAGCGTGAACCCAGGGACAGTAAAATCGGTCTCACCATGCGCCAGCACGCCCTCGGTAAAATGGAATGGATTGAAGAGGCGCGCAAACCAAAAGAAGGCGTGGAAGAAAAGGCAAAACCAAAGAAGAAAAGGAAAGAAGATACCGGAAAAGCAGAAAAAACGAATGAAAATAAGCCCGGGGCAGAATAATGGCAGAAAATGTTTGCAGGCAATGTCACAGGATAGTCAGCGGTCAGGTCTGCCAGGTTTGCAATTCAACGGCTCTTACTTCTGACTGGAGCGGTTATGTGGTAATAATCGACCCTCAAAAATCACAGATTGCCAAAAAACTCGGTGTTAATTTACCAGGGAAATACGCATTGAAGGTACGGTAGCTTGAAAAGATACTGCCTGCCCGATGCTTTACGAGAAGAGCTTAGACAACTTCATGGGGAGCTTTATTCTGGTGATGGGGTCGAGAACACAAAGCGTATTATCAAAGATTTGGATAATTACACTAAATTAATTTCTGTAGGGGATATAGTTACATTTAACCTTTTAAGCGCCGGATTGGTTCCGGATATATCCTTTGTGGATAATCGGACAAAACGCAGCCCGACGTCTGATAAAATTATGATGGGTACCCGTCATGCCCATTTCAAAACCATAACTGTTGAAAATCCTCCGGGTATGATAACCGAAGAACTATTGCATGAGATTTCCAACGCGATGGAATCAAAGACGCCTATACAGATATTTATAAAAGGCGAGGAGGACCTGGCAGCGCTGCCTGCGATTGCTATGGCGCCTATTTCATCAGTAATTATATATGGTTTGCCTGACAAAGGGGCGGTACTTGTTCGAGTGACTGATAACAAGAAAAAAGAAATACAATCATTGCTTGATAGAATGAAATGCAAGGAGAAATAATAATGGAAATCCAGATTATCAAAGATAAGAAAAACCCGATATTGAAAAGGCGTGAGATTTCATTTAAAGTAAAGGAAAAAGTGACTCCACCAAGAATCGATGTTAAGGGTAAACTTGCCGCATTGCTGAATTCAAAACCCGAGTTAATTGTGATAGAACGTCTTGATACGATCTATGGAAAACAGGAATTGATTGGGGTTGGCTATATTTATGAAACTGAAGAGCGCCTGAAACAACTGGCTCACCAGCATCTTATTGCAAGGGATGCCCCAAAGGTTAAGGAAGGCGAAGAGGCTCCTGCCCAGGCAACGGCTGCCTCGGCAGCGGCGCCAGCGGCAAAAGAAGCTGAGACTAAACCCAAGGCAGAAGTTAAACCCAAAGCAGAAGCGAAAGCAGAAGGAAAAAAGGAACCTGAAAAGAAGTGATTTTAATGGCAATAAACAAATTTTATGAAATAAGCGGGAATAAAGCGAAAAAGATTAAGCCGTCATGCCCAAGATGCGGACCCGGCGTTTTTCTCGGAGAGCACAAGAACCGCCTTGCATGCGGTAAGTGCGGGTATACCGAGTTTAAGAAATAATTATTTTTATTTTTTTAAGGCTTATATTTTTTTATTGAATTACCCTATAAGTTCTATACACCCACATCCATCTCCTCATCCGCCTTCACTTCCGGCGTTTCATGCTTTTCCTCATACTTCCTCTGCGTCACCCACAGCACGGGCGCAACTGTTTACTTCTACATATATTTTGCACCGAAATCGTTATCTCACATAGAGTTTATAAAAAGTTATCAGGAAGTTAAATGGTTTTGATTTATCTTGATTATAACTGTTTCCAGAGAGGTTTTGACGACCCTCGGCAAGTAAGAATTCAAATGGAAGCTTTAGCATGTCAAGAGATTTTTGTAAAGACAGAAAAGGGAGATATACAATTGGTATGGTCTTTCATGCATGAAGATGAAAATTACTTATGTCCTTTCCCGGAACGAAAGATGGAGGTATTTCGCTTATCTAATCTTTGCAAAGTGAGAGTAGGCCCTGAAAAAGATATTTATGAAAATGCCAAGCATTTTCAGCAAAATGGGGGCTTATCCTCAAAAGATGCAATTCATCTGTCGTGTGCATCTTATTCAAACGCTAAATTTTTCCTTACTTGCGATGATATACTATTAAAACAAGCAAAGCGATTAAATCTTGATATTGAAGTTATGAATCCAGTAGATTATATTAGAGAGAGTGAATGAGAATGGAAAGTGTAGAAGTAATGGATGATGTTGAAATAAGGATAAAAGGAATTGACGCGCTAAATCAGGTTCTTGGACCATCGGCTGCCCTGAGATTTCTCAGTCTGCTGCATCGTGAACCCACAGATTATGTTGAGATTTCCAGGCGACTTTATGAAGGGCAGACAATAGATGAGATATTTGAGAGGGCAAAGAAGCGGTGGAAAGGCTAAACTGGACCTGCCAGAATCAGGAAAAAGTATGGGCTTAAAAAGGGCGTGAAACTGATTATCGAAGATAGTGGAATCTATATCAAAATGATACCGAAGACAACCAAACTTACAAAACTTTGCGGGACTTTGAAAGGCCTTGATATGAAAGTTGTGAGAAAACAAATAGAAGAGATGCGGAAAGAAGATAGATACTAATCGAATAAGATTCGATACAAGATCGTTCATAGATAAAATATTTTGATAGAATTTATGAGTGTAAATATTCAAAATGACAAATTCGAAGAAAGCAAAAAAACATGATTCAGATATAATAGGCAAACCAAAAGCGGGAACTTGGGATGCTGCACACACGATAGTAAAAGCAGGTCTCTCATCGATTCCGTATGCCGGTGGACCGGCCGCAGAGTTTTTTTCATTAATAATTGCTCCTCCACTTTCTAAGCGGCGTGACGAATGGATAGAATCTATCGCCAAAGAGCTTAAGGTTCTAGAAGAAAAAGTTGAAGATTTTAAGGTTGAAAAACTCTCTCAACACGAGACATTTATTACTACAGTCATGTATGCAAGTCAAGTAGCGATTCGGACTCATCAAAAAGAAAAACTCAAAGCGTTGCGAAATTCAATTCTAAACACAGCTTTATCAAATTATCCTGATGAAGATCTTATATTTATATTCCTCCATTTTATTGATACTCTGACACCATTGCATATAAGAACCTTAAAATTTTTTGAGAATCCACATCCAATAAAAAGTTATTTTTTAGAAGCTAAATTTCCAGAATTAAAAGGGCAGAGAGATTTTTGTAATATGATTGCTAAAGACCTCGTTTCAGGAGGATTAATTAGTGAATTAATGCCAACTGATACAGGGCGAAGTCCCGATATCTTAAGTGAATTATATATTATAACAGAGATAGGAAAGCAATTTATTAACTTTATTACGTCTCCACTCGAAAGCGAAAATGAAGACTAATAAGGTTAAAAAATCGGAACCAAAAACAGGAACTTTCGGGTGTGGGAAGCATATCTCGGTCTTGAATCAATTGCGAGACAGTTCAAATTCATCCTATGTTAATAAAATGGATTCGGTTCCTTTCCGTCATGAACCCACCAAGGAAAATTAAATGAAGTATTAAATGAAACTTTTCTTGTTGTATCTGGAGGGTCGGTAGATTTGATATCTTTTCTTATACTTTTATCTTTAAAAGAAATCCCACAAAACTCACCGAATTTTTCTCTAATTAGTGGCACATACAATTTTTCATAAATGTTGTTTATTATTTCAGTTACTTCAATTGCTTCTAAATGCCACATCTCTGGGACAACATGAATAGTCGTAGTATTATCTTTACAAGCTTCAAATATTAATTTTTCACCATTTTCGTTTTTAGCAGGAATTATTCTTAGACCATGTTTGTAAGAAAGATAAAGCGGATAATGATGATTATAAAATTTAGATAGTCTAACAACATCTACTTTATACCGAGTGCAGCTTCTTTCGTATTTTTCGTTCTCTTCTCTGCATGTTATTTTTATTTCATGATACCCCATATATTTTTTCAGGATTTTTGAATCCGCATTTTTGACCTTATCATAAAATATTTTGATATCAGCTTCTGATAAAG
>JBAQYK010000367.1:0-4635 GCA_049299995.1 Candidatus Methanoperedens sp. | reverse complement strand
CTTTTGTATGTTTTCTCCTTGGATAAGATTTCGATAAAACTGACCTGCAAACGCAATAGCAGCGTAATCAAGAACTGGAACATCGCACCTGATGGCAACAACATGCTTTATACCTGCATCAGTTAACATTTTGCCTATCTTCTCGGAGTGACAGGCACTCACTATAGCAAGCTCAAATGGACCCCCGGTGCCAATGAGTCTTTTTAGATAGTCTCCACTTATTAATTGACTTCCACCCTTACCATCTTCAAACAATAAAAATTCCTGACTACCATGACCACTTAAATGGAGAATATTATATCCCTCAGTTATGCCTGAAGCCAATTCATCAGTAGTTGCAATTCCAATTCGTAGCAAAATCTGGCGGTTACAAGCAGCCAATTCGCGCACAATAGCAGCTCTTTCAGTCTCTATATCAAGTGCATCCACTGGTTTGCCATCGGGCGTTACTAATGGCGCAGAAAATAAGCATTGGATTTTAGGTTGCTGAATGATCATATAACTTTTCCACAATCCATAAAGCCTATGAAATTATGATTTTATCGCTTACCTCATCCCAAACTTCTCAAACCTCTCCTTCTTCGCCCTGCAAATCGGGCAAAGGTCAGGCGGCTCATCCCTCGCGCACAAATAACCGCACACCGTACATCTGTAAACCTCAGCCATTTCTTTACCTCCTGCTCCTTTTTGTTCCATAATAGCCGGATAACCCTTCTCATAATACTCCTGCTTTCGCCTCTCAGGAATCGGGTCGTGTGACTTCTTTCCGGAAATCCAATCATCTTTCACATACAGCGTACAGAGGCAGCACCCGAACTCCACAATATCAGCGTCCCGGTAGTTACACGGGCATATAATATCCATATCATCAGCCAGCGCCCCGCCTGCAATCCTGCACGGGCACGAAGGATAGCCGTACCTGTGCTCATTATCCCATAGCCCCTCAAGGATTTCATCCAGGTCTTGCTGGACAGGATTGAACTGGTAGCCTTCCTCCTCTGCGAGCTTCTTCATCCCGGAAAACATATCGTCAGCAGTTCTCATAATCCCAGAGCCTCCCTTAATTTATCCTCATAGAAACCCACGATTACTTTTTTGCCAACCACAATGGTGGGAAACCTCAAGCCTCCTGCCAGTCTTATTATTTCATCGCAAACATCGTCCTTTTCCTGTCCATTTAATTTATCCACATCCACATAGTCGTACTCAATCCCGTTTTCTTTTAAAAATCGCTTCGCTGCTTTGCAATGCACGCATGTGCTTAGCGTATAAAGTTTAGGTTTGTTTTTCTTCGTCATGGTCCGTGCATCTCCCGATGTTCCTCGGTAACAGCATGATGTTCCTCAGGCGGCGCAATTTCACATACCTCTGGCGCGCCTTTTTCCCCGTAATGCAGGTTCCATTTCTTGCAGACCCACATCTGGAGCGTCTTTATATCCTCCTCGCTCATGTGCCTGAACCTTCCCTGCATCATCAAATAATCCCTGACCCTCTTCATTTTCCCCGGCTTATAGGTAATCTTTTTTTCGCCGTTCTCGACTTCATACAAAGTCCACATTCCGCTCTCGACTGCAAGTTTTGTAACCTCCACGGTCTTTGCCGGGTCCATCTTCCAGCCCGGTATGCATGGTGTGAACATATGAAGGAAGCGGAAGCCCTTAATGGTCATTGCTTTTTCCACTTTCTTTATGAAATCAAGCGGGTGCCCGATGGATAGTGTGGCATAATAGGGGATTTCATGTGCAGTAACGATATCAGCGAGATTTTTCTTAAATCTCCGATTCCCCTGAACCTCCTTGCCAACAGGCGTCGTGGTCGTCCACGCGCCAAAAGGCGTCCCGCCGCTTCGCTGTATGCCTGTGTTCATGTATGCCTCGTTATCAAGACAGATATAAAGAATATCGTCGTTGCGTTCAGCAGCTCCTGACATGCTCTGCAAACCTATATCATATGTACCCCCGTCGCCTGCGAATCCAACCGCCGTAACATTTTTTCCCTTTTTCTCAAAAGCAGCCTTCATCCCAGCCAAGCATGCGCCCGTATTCTCAAATGCAGTGTGGAAAAAAGGCACTTTCCATGCCCCGTATGGGAACGTCGTGCCGAACACCACGGCGCAGCTTGCAGGGACGTAAACTACGCTATCTTTTCCAATTATCCTTATAGCATTTCTGATTGACATCGCAACACCGCAGCCCGGGCATGCAGTGTGTCCTGCAGTGAACAAATTGCCATCGGGAAGGTCTTTGAGCTTCATACGGTCTCACCCCTTGTGTTATGCCAGTAAATATCCTTCACTTTGTCACCCTTTGCGGCTTTTAGCGTTATGTCGAACATTTTAATAATCTGCTCTTTTGTCACATCCCGTCCCCCGATACCTGCAAGATGATTTATAACAGGTATCGTCAAGCCATAAAGCGATGAACGAACCTCGTTATAAGCGGGACCGCCGCCGTGATAGGAAATTGAGCGGTCAAAAACCCCAACAGCGCTGACGCTCGATAAAACTTTCCTTAATTCCTCTTCTGGAAATGGTCTGAAGAACCGAAGCTTGACAATGCCGACTTTTTTCCCTGCTTTTCGGAGGTCATCAACGACCTCGCGCGATGTGCTTGTAACCGTACCTATCGTGATTAATGCAGCTTCCGCATCCTCCATCCGATATGTGTCTATCAACCCGCCGTAATTCCTTCCAAAATCCTTCGCGAACTCATCATTTATTTCCGAAATGACTTTTTTCGCAGATTCAAAAGCACCTGCGGTCTGCCTGCGCATTTCCATGATATATTCAGCAGGCATGAAAGTGCCTATTATCGCTGGCATTGCAGGGTCAAGAGTAATATCAGGGTTATAGGACGGCAGGAAGGAATCCACATCATTCTGCTCTGGTACGTCCACAGGTTCTACCGTGTGCGTGAGCACGAATCCGTCAAGGCACGGCATTACCGGAAGCAGCACGCGCTTATCCTCGGCAATCCTGTAACTCTGGATAACCATATCCAGTGCTTCCTGGTTGTCTTCCACATATATCTGAAGCCATCCTGAGTCCCGGACACCCATGGAATCATTATACTCACACCATATTCCAGGCGGCGCTGTGAGCGTGCGGTTGGCATTCACCATTACCACAGGCAAGCGCAGGGGCGCTGTGGCGTAGAGCATTTCGTACATGAACGCCAATCCCTGGGATGAAGTTGCGGTAAATACCCTGGCTCCTGCGGCAGAAGCAGCGGCAGCCGCGCTCATCACGCTGTGCTCGGATTCCATAGTAAGGAATTTTGCGTCCATCTCCCCGTCATTGACAAAATCAGCAATATGTTCGATAATGAGCGTCTGGGGCGTAATCGGATATGCCGGCACAACCTCGGCGCGGGAAAGTTTTGCTCCTATTGCAACAGCATGGTCGCCTGTGATTACTTTTTTCATGCCATCACACCCTCGCCCTCACCATTTTTATCGCATCCACAGGGCATTCATTGGCGCATACCCCGCAGCCTTTACAGTAATCATAATTCGTCATCAAGTCGCCTTTGTCCGAAATACGAACAATGGTGCCCTCGGGGCAGTAGAACCAGCACAAAAGGCACATGGTGCATTTTTCTTTGTCGCGCACAGGTCGGAAAGTCGCCCAGCCCGATACCTTATTCTCGATAAAGCTCCCCGGTCCTATCAATCCAGCCTCTGTTCTCCCTTCAACAAGGGCGCCTCCGACTGGCAGTTCCTGGTACGCTGGAAGCCACTGTTTCCTGGGCTCAAGTTTTTTAATTCCTTTACTTTTGCCTGTGACTGTATTTTCATAAGCAGTCCGCGCTGCAAGGGCGTTTCTCTCCCCTACACTTTCACCGAGTTTTTCACCGAATTTTCGTTTTATAGCTTCTTCCAGTGATTCGAGCTTTATAATTCCTGTGGCTTTTGCGAATGAGCCAAGGATAGCTGTATTGGTAATAGGTGCTTTCAGGATTTCAAGCGCTATTGATGTTGCATTTACAGCCGCTGTCAGGACACTTATGCCCAGGTCTATGTCTTGCGGTTTTTCTTTTGAGTTAATGACCACTGTACCTTGCGGTTTTAACCCTGCTACAACATCAATGGTATCAAGAAGCGAATCGTCAAGAACAACAACGCAGTCCGGAGCATACACCTGCGTCTTACTGTATATCTTTTTAGCGTCTATTCTCGTAAAAGCAAGAACAGGCGCACCTCTTCGCTCAGCGCCAAAAAAAGGAAATGCGACAGCGTAATTTCCTTCAATTACAGCAGCTTCTGCAAGCGTCTGGGCTGCCATGACCGCGCCCTGACCGCCCCTGCCGTGAAAGCGTATTTCGTACACACTACTACTCGCACGCCCCCGGCACCAGGATATTTCCGCAGTCACTGCATACGAATCTCGGAAGACCTTTCTTCAGGATTTTGACCGGTGCAGGATATCCCCCTTCCCATATAGGAAGGTCAATCCTGTGAACATGTTCCATACAGAGTCCCTTGCCGCACATTATACACAGGGCAACGGCTTCTTCCGCAGAGTCGCTTTTTGCGCATTCGTAACATTTCAACATAACGATCACCAGTTCTCCTTAAGAGCTTCATGACAGGGGGGACACAGTATCCTTTTCATTTTCTCAATGTCCTTTTCAAGCC
>JBAQYK010000366.1:0-3992 GCA_049299995.1 Candidatus Methanoperedens sp. | reverse complement strand
GTGAAATGGTGGATAAAAAATCCCTCGCTGAAATGTTAAATGCCCTCGGCAATGAGCACAGCCTTGCTATCATGGCAGTGCTTGCAGGAGGCGAATGCTATGTTTCAGAACTTGCAAAGATAGTGGGGATTTCACGCCCGCTTCTTTACCTCCACCTTAAAAAACTTGAAAATGCCGGACTTGTGGAAAGCGAGATAAGGCATTTTGAGGAACCGCCTTATACGAAGAAATTTTACAAAGCAAAGAATTTTGAATTAATACTGTCATTGAGTATGATTAAGGAGATCGTAAAGTAGGAGGAAAATATATGCAAATGATGCCGTGGTTGTCGGATTCAGGAACAGACGGGGCAGTATACGCTCTAATTATCGTTGTAAGTATTATCGGTCTTATTTCGATTTATTTGAGTTATATGATTCTTGCAGAACTGAAAGCAATGAAACTTGCCCTCGAGAAAGTTGGAAAGGTTCTTGAATCTGTTGAGTAAAAATATATGGTGATTCCAGTTAGCCAGAAAGAGGACTTGAAAAAGCGCTTTGCAGAACTCACGGAAGATGTTAAACTAATTGTTTTTACGCAGGAAAATGAATGCCAGTTCTGCAAGGAAGCAAGGGATGTTGCGCTTGAACTTGGGACATTATCCCCGAAAATTAAAACAAAAGTCTATGATTTCGTTTTAAATGGTGATGAAGCCCTGAATTACAATATAAAAAAAATCCCTGCCATTGCAATTGTGGGGCGCAGAGATTATGGCATCAGGTATTACGGCGTTCCCGCAGGTTATGAATTTTCTGCTCTTGTGGATGCTATTTTCGATGTTTCAAAAGGTACCACAAATTTATCTGATGCTATCAAGAAAAAACTGGCAGAAATTAAAAAGCCTGTGCATATACAGTCATTTGTTTCACCCACATGCCCGTACTGTCCGAAAGCGGTAAAGATTGCCTGCCAGTTAGCGATTGAGAGTGAGCTTATCCGTTCGGATGTTATCGAGATGACCGGATTCCCGTACCTTGTCCAGAGGTACGCAGTGATGAGTGTTCCTCACATCGTAATTAACGAGGACACGTCGTTTGTCGGCGCGCAGCCGCCAGAGGTGTTTCTGGAGCAGATTGTTTTAGCGCTGGGCAAAAGCTATAATCCGATGTATTCTTGATTAACCGCAAAAGATAATTTTCAAATAATATTTTTTATTCTAAGAAACGAATCTACGCAAGGAAAAACTTTATGATAAGATTTGATTTCGTTTACGGCTCGTCTATAGGGCATAAATGTTTGGGCTGCTAAACGTCTACATTTTACAGGTTCAGTTTCATTTCCATAGTCAAACGCTTTTGTATCTTCAACTTCGATAACATGTCCACGGATACATTTATCAGGCGGGGTATGGAAATAATACTCCTTTTTGAGTTTAGCGACTGTAAATTGACAATCATCAGGAATTTTCGGAATAAGTACAATATCTGGAGTGCGCCCCTCAAACCACTTCCCGCGGGTCAGTAATCTCCCCTCTCAGCGCGCTCGCCGCCGCAGTCTGGGGCGATGAAAGATAAATCAAGCCTCCCGCCCCCATCCTGCCCTTGAAGTTCCTGTTTGATGTAGAAAGGCACGTCTCGCCTTCACATATCACTCCCATGTGCGCGCCGAGGCATGGACCGCAGCCAGGCGGCGCGATGATAGCGCCTGCTTTCAGCAGCGTGGCTATAATACCTGATTCCGTGGCTTTAATAAGCACAGAACGCGAAGCTGGGAGCACAATTGTTCTCACTTTGACCTTTTTGCCTTTGAGAATCTTTGCCACAGCCACCAAATCCTCATATCGCCCGTTGGTGCATGAGCCTATGAAAACCTGGTCAAGCGGTGTTCCTGCGACTGCTCCCACACCCACCACATTATCCACTTCATGCGGCTTTGCGACCTGGGGTTCAAGGTCGTTTACATCGAAATTATATTCCTCGCAATACTGCGCATCCTTATCGGCATACACAGGCGTGTATTTTTCATGCGTTTTTCCTTCCAGGTATTCGAACGTCTTCTCATCCGGCGGCACGATGCTGGTTTTTGCCCCCATCTCGATAGCCATGTTGCACAGCGTCATGCGCTCCGCCATTGATAATTCGCTGATTGTTTCACCGTAGTGTTCGATTGCTTTATAATTCGCCCCATCTGCGCCCACTTTTTTGATTATAAAAAGCGTCATGTCCTTTGCAGATACGCCTTTTGCCAGCTTTCCTTCAACAGTGATCTTTATAGTTTGCGGGACGCGAAGCCACAGTTTCCCTGTTGCGAAAATCTCAGCCATGTCTGTTGCGCCCACGCCCGTGGCAAAGGCTCCAAAGGCGCCGTAAGTGCAGGAGTGCGAATCCGCGCCGATTATGAGTTTTCCCGGAAGGGCGAAACCATGCTCCGGAAGCACCTGGTGGCAGATGCCCTCGCCGATATCGAAGAAATTGGTAATCCCCTGCTCTTTTATCCATTTTCTTATGTTTTGCTGGAGCTTTGCGGCATTTTCATTATTGGCAGGAGCGATATGGTCAAACGGTATGATGATGCGTTCAGGGTTCCATACTTTTTTTGCGCCCATCTCGTTGAATGCCTTCGTGGCAAGGACGCTTGTCCCGTCATGCGCCATTGCATAGTCAATATCTGCGATTACAAAATCATCAGCTTTAGCTGTTTTTCCGCTGGCGCGGCTCAGGATTTTTTCACTTATGGTAGGCATTTGTCGGTAATATGGGTTTTAGAAATAAATAGGTTTAGTCGGCTTATAAAAATACACTTGTTTTTTGAACAGGTTTTAGATAATTATGCTGAAGGGGAGCTAATTTTTTCGAATCAGGGAAAAACTTAAAAGCTATGAATAATTAATAGGCTCTTGCTAAATGAAAAAAAAAATTTACAATAAAATCCTTATTATCGGCTACGGCTCAGTTTCACAATGCACCCTGCCCATTTTAATGGACAATATCGATGTTCCGCTAACAAACATTACCCTGATTGATTTTGAAGACAAATCAAAAGCCCTGAAAAAATATACTGATCAGGGATTAAAATATGTTCGTGAAAAAATCACCCCGGAAAATTTAGATCAAGTCTTATCAAAATATCTGGATAATGGGGGCTTGCTCATTGATCTGGCGTGGAATATAGGAGCCAATGATATTATTAAATGGTGCCATGATCACAAAGTATTGTACGTTAATACTTCAGTTGAACTATGGGATCCTACCGAGGGAATTTTTACAAAGAGCCCGTTTGAAAAATCGCTTTATTGGCGGCAAATGCAATTGCTTGCACTCTCCCGCGATTGGAAAGATGCGACAACCGCTGTTATTGACCATGGCGCAAATCCTGGTCTCATTTCTCACTTCGTAAAGCAAGCCTTGCTGGATATTGCTGCGCGCATCATTTTTGATAAAAAAGCGTCTGTGCAAGATGAAGAAGAAATTGCCCGACTGGCAAAAGACAGGGATTTTGCCCGACTGGCAAAGAAATTAGATGTCAAGGTGATCCACTGCAGCGAGCGGGATACTCAAATTGCCAGCAGACCAAAGGAGGTTAATGAATTTGTAGGGACGTGGAGCATTGAAGGATTGCGGGAAGAAGGAACGGCTCCGGCTGAAATAGGCTGGGGCACGCATGAGCAGAAGCTTCCGCCCCTGGCGAATATACCTCCGTGCGGACCTAAAAATCAGATATTTTTGCCCCAGATGGGTATTAATACATGGGTCAGGTCATGGATACCGGATGAAGAAATTATCGGTATGATGATCCGCCATGGTGAAGCATTTGGTCTTTCAGACCGGTTAACTGTTTGGGAAGATGGCAAGGCGATATACAGACCTACCGTAAATTATGCTTATATGCCCTGTCATGATACGCTTTCTTCGCTCTGGGAATTGCGCGGCAGGAATTACGAACTCCAGCCCAAGATCCGGATCATGACAGATGAAATTATTTCTGGCGAGGATACTCTGGGAGCGCTCTTGATG
>JBAQYK010000365.1:0-8518 GCA_049299995.1 Candidatus Methanoperedens sp. | reverse complement strand
GATATAGGCTCTGCTTTCCAATTTCCAATCAAATATAGGGATTTGAATTTGAGATTTTGTGTATTGATGGTTAATTCGTACTTATCGGCATTTGGATCAAGTTCAATCTTTGCCTCAGGTTCACTGGGATGAAAGATCCGCGATTGTGGAGAACCTTTTATTCCTACACCGTGAAAAATGAGGCTATTTAATGCATCGTTAACTTCTGCCGGCCCTGTAAAATCCCCCCAGCGTAAGACTGGCAAGACGCCAAAAAGTCTGACAGTCTTTGTATAAGGGTTAGGGCTCAAAACTAAACGAATTTGTTTTTTTGATTCTGATTTCTCTACATCTGACATTCTAAATCTCTGAAGTAAATCTTCTAAACCTTCTTTGGTTCGTAGAAGGCATTCTTTACTTGCGGGATCCAACCTAGCGTGAGCAAAAAACCATACCATAACGTCTCCTTGTCTAGGCTCAAGAAAACTACCGCATTCGATACATGTATAGTAATCTAGCTTATGCTCAGCTCTATCGATGTGTACCGGCCGACCTTGAAGGTCTAGCCCATATGGAATCTTGGGTTCACTCATCAAAACCGCCTTCCTTATTCATTACGGCAGAATGGATAATTTCAGAAACACGTTCTTTTTTATGGTTGATAAATTCGGGTTTCTGTTTGGCTCTTCCTTTTAGCTTAATTTCAGTATTTAAATCATTATTCAAGAATGTTTTAACTCTTTTTATATTTCAATGCCTTTAGATAAGCGAATGGCTTCGGCATCAAAATTATTCCATTGATCTACAACTCTTTTTGCCCTTGGAATTATATATCTATCCTTAATATAAGTAGAAATATCTTCAGCATTCTGATCGTAGTAATCTGGTTCGTTGGTTATGCCGCAAAGATATTCTTTGAAGTTCCGAGTTAATGGTGCCCCGTAGAATCCACGTTTAATTCCATGGAAAAGTAAATTATTGCCATTAAGATTAATGCGTTGAAGACAATTTCGAATTACTCGCATTTTCCATTGAGGCCCTTGACCAAAACGATGCTTTTCAATAATTGGATCGCCGACCACATGAAGGTAATCAATCATTTCATCAGCAAGACCGCTATTGAGATGGAAATGTCCATATCCACTTGTCCAGCCAACATGATGCCAAAGTTCTCTCCGATTTTTCGCGTCGGTTTCCCCATTATATCCACTTGGTGTATAGTAGAGTCGACTTAGCATCGATGATTTGCCTAATGCTGTATTAGTTGTAACAAGCGCAAGATGTCCTTTGCGTTTTTTCCCGGAGATCACTGCCTTTTTATTCTCATATTTCTTTCTGAAATCCTCACGTATTTCATTACAAGTTGTTAATGCAGCAACAACCTTACCTCCCAATAATAAATTGTAAGGTGGTACAGCCCCAAGAACATAGGCATCGAGAGTGTGCCAGAGACGGTCTTCCTTTTGATCTTTTGACCATCCAATCCAGTCATCGCGAGCTTTTAACCCTATAACTGGATCTGTGAGCCCAAATATACCTATAAGCTTGTTATTTGAAGAGTCCATTACAAGATAGCGCATTCTACGGCCATAGCCCTGAGAAACTGGAATACTCCATAGATACGTAGCATAGCGGAAAAGGTCTTGATACTCTTGTCTATTTTGTACATTTACAAGCTTCGGGGATATTGAGGATGTATCAATATCCTCCCCATTAGCAAAAAAATTGAAGATTTTCTTTTCATTTTTTATAATCCACTCTTTATTAGATTGGAGAATATGGCGATGGCGGTCCTCATGGAATAATCTGATTGAACTTTTATCAATTGAATCTGGAGGTTTGAATTCACCATTTGATTGATGTTCATAGCCAAAGCTGAGGAGTTTATTAATTATTTTCTGCCTAAGTTCTTTAGCTTGTGGAGTTTCGTCTACCATACCCCTCTTTTTATTAAATATTTAAAACGTTGGCTTTATATTAATATATTACGGATATTGAGCCATTATCGGGAAACTATTTCTAATAATCTCACACCACCCACACTCCCAATCTCTCCGGCAAATACACATCAGTCACATAATCCAGCCCCTTCCCCGCAAAAGCCTGCTGCTCCACCATCTTAAGTGCGCACACTCTCGATATCAGGTATTTCTTGCTCATTTAATCAATCCCTCTACAGCTTTCATAAATTCCCTGCAAATTCCGATTGCTGTACCAAGATCGATTTCTATTTCCGTGATATCCAGCGAGTACTGTGTATCATGTCTGGCATCGCGCAGAGTATCCAGATAATTGAGAAATCTGGCATTGAGCAGCTTTTTGTGAACATATTTCTCTTCAAGGTAGCGGGCTATGCAGAAGTGGCTTCTCTCTTTTATCCCATCCTTGAAAAGCAGCGTCCTTGCAGTGTGGAAAAAGGCATTGTACAGGGCAATTATTGCCATCCGTTCTTTGCCGATTTTAATTAAATCCCCGGCGTCGGTCAGGAAAAGTTCCGCTTGTTTCAGGCTTTTTCTCGCAAGCCCTGTGCTGGGACTGGCATTTGTAAGCAGTTTCCGCTCAAAGCAGTCCGACAGCTCAGTCAAATATATCCTCTCCCACAGATGTCAGTTTTAACCTGAAATAGAATTCAGGGTCTTTCTCCTTTAAGCCCTTGATTTTTTTATCGTTTAAAACAAGTAATTTTACTTCCCTCTTAAAATCTGTTTCTAATTTACGCGTTATGTTTTTCAGCGCAATTGCATCGATGTGGTTTTTTGAGTAAATCCACAAATCAATATCACTTTCAGGTGCGTCTTTTCCTGCCGCAAAACTGCCATATACGCCCACACTTCCCCGCCTGTTCAATTCTTTGAATGAGATATGGTTTAGCAGCTCATAGATATTAATAAGCTGTCTGGCTTTACCCAGAATTACGTTATCTCTATCCAGGGATATTATCTTTTTATTTTTAAGCTTCTTTTCTTTGATAAAACCTAATTTTTTGAACAGTTTGACCGCCTGATGAACCTGCGCCGGAGATGTGCCTGTGCTTTCAGAAATTTCCCTGATATAAGTATCTGTTTTCCCAGCGATTTCTTTCAGGATTAATAAGTTCTTTTTTGTAAACAATTTACTTAAATCGTTCATTAAGACTGAACATATTGTTCATTATTAATAAACATTTTGTTCATTTTTAATGAACAATATTCAAACCACCCCCATCTCCCCCAGCCCCTCCGGCAAATACTTATCAGTCACATAATCCAGCCCCTTCCCGCAAACGTCCGCTGCTCAACCTTCTTCAGACATTGATATCAGGTTAATCTGGTCTTTCCGATTAATTCAGCTAAAATCTCGCTAAAATTTTCAGACCGATGGTATATCAATTTCTTTTTTCCGGTAGTTCTTTTCTTTATAAGCCCGGATTTTTCCAAACCAATCAAATCTGTCCTTGCGGTTTGATAAACAGTGTTAAACCGGTTCTGGATTTCCTTTATCGTAAATGAAAGTTCAGGGTCATCCGACAACAGTTTTAATATAATGACCTGCCTGTCGTTGATATCTTTAATCCTGCCAAAATCATGCAGCTTTCTTTTTTCCTGGATTTTCCTGTTGATATATTCTTTTAAGCTGTCAAATGCCATTTTCAGTGTTTTTAACTGGTAATTAATAAAATAAGTTAAATCGTTCTCATCAAGTTCCGAAAATAAATACGCTTTCGAATATTGTCCGCGAGATTTTATTATCATCCTGGATATAGATATATATTCTATCAGCCAGTATCCCTTTTTAAGCAAATACCAGTAGAAGATTGCCCTGGCTGTTCGTCCATTCCCATCAGTAAATGGATGAATATATCCAATTAGAAAATGCAAAATTGCTGCGCGAATGATGGGATGAATAAATCTTTTTGTATTTGTTTCATTGGCAAAAATACAAAAGTCATTTAATATTTTATCAAGATGTTTATAATCCGGCGGAACATAAGAAATTTCACCATCCCGATTAATCACTATTATATCATTTGATTTTCTAAAAAAACCTTCCTGACACGGATCACTCAAAGTATCCTTTGTAATGGATGAGTGAATTTCTTTGAGTAATTCCTTTGTAAGTTCTTTATCTTTAAAATCTTTTAATTTTTTTATCGTATTATAATTGTTGAGAATCATTTGTTCAGATTTGTTTTTTGGTTTCCTCTCCTCCCGCAGCATTTTCTTAGCTTCTTTCCTCGTAGTGGCAGCGCCTTCTATTTGACTTGAAGCGATCGCTTCTTCCATAATCGAACTGATCAAATATTGATTTTTATCATTCGCAGGAATAATTTCTTCCCCGGGAGGGCTTCCCACAAAATGCAGGTCAAATTCATGTAATTTTTGTAAAATATCTGCTGTCAAATTATATTTGATTTCAAATTCCGGTATATCACTTATTTTGATTCTTTCAGCGCCTGAATTTCTGAATAATTTAACAATTCCCCATAATATTTCAGGATCTATGTCAATAGAACCTATTTTATATTTAAATTCAGACCAGTACAGATATTTTTCATTAGCTTCTCTGATCAGTTTATCAATATCAGGATTTTCTAAGCAGTTGAGTTCATCACCTGTTATCCTTCGTTCAGGCGGCTTTTCGGGATTTTTCATCATGATATACCTGCTAATAATTACTAATTTAGTTAAATTTAGTAATTATTAGTAATTAAACCTTTTCATGAATCAATCTTAGGACGCTATTTTAAGGTTTTTGGATGGTGAAATAAAATATGAATGTAGAGAAAAAAGGCGATGAAAGAAATCAGCGAAAAAATATCAGGACTCTACAATGAATCAATCATAATTAGATTTTTTCAATCCGTTTCACCTAAACCACTCCCATCTCCCCAAGCCTCTCCGGCAGATAAGTATCAGTCACATAATCCAGCCCCTTCCCCGCAAAAGCCTGCTGCTCAGACTTCTTCCCCAGCTTCAGCATCATGTTTATCTGCTCCTTCCAGTAAGGCGTATCAAACCTCGGATCTGTAAGCTCGCTCTGCAGCGCCTTTATGTCCTGGTCATTGAGCTTGTCCGTGGAAAGCTCGTACTCCACTATGTCGGATGACTGCACTCCGATGAACTTCGCCGCAGGCGTAGCCATGAACTCCGAAAGATGCGCGCTCTTGATGGCGCCGTATGCCACGCTTGCGTATATGCGGAAGCTCCATGGGTCGCCGTCCGTGAACACAACCACAGGGAGCTTCAGCTCCTCGTTCATGCGCTTGATTATTCTTCTCGTACTGCGCGCCGGCTGCCCCTTCAGGTGCACAAGGATGGCATTGTATTTCTCATCAAACCCGTTCTCGATAAGCCTGTCCTGCATACCGCCGGTCTCTATGGCGATAATGAACTTCGCGTCATGCTCCATGAACTTAATCGTCTCCACGTTGTAAGGAATCTGGTATCCAGCCTCGCCCACGTCGTCCTGGCAGTGCATGGTGCGGTCGCCGCGCTTTGTCAACTCTTTTATTTTAATGGGGCCGTAAAGCGTCGCGCCGTTCTCCTCGGGGCGCACGTGGAAATCCTCGCGCTGCAATCCTGTTATTATCTCAAGGTCTTCAATCAGGCGGTCGCTTTCAGACTGTTCATTGAACTTTGCGATATCCCAGTTCTCGCTGATATAATACAATTCTCTCAGTGTCGAGCTTTTGTTCTGGTCAAGATGCCCTTTCATCAAAAGTTCCACCACATGCGATGTCTTGAGAAGCTGCTTTGCCCCTTTCACGGTTTTCGCGCTGCGCATGCTCTCGCTGTCGCCATAGACCCACACATCGCTGTCCTCGTTGAGTTCGATATTCTTCTTGGTGCGTGAAGGCAGGACAATGTGGGGAATGGTCTCGCTCTCGAACTGCTCATAGAAATCCTGGATGAGTTTCTTTAGAGTCGTCTTTGAGAGAGAATCACGTATCTCCTTATTGCTTTTCTCGGTTTGATGAACCCCATTATATTCATCCTTTTTAGACGGGTTCATCAAATTCATACATTCACCGCCTTTGCGCCTGTAATAAGTTCGCTCTCGATACCTTCAACCACAAGCTGGGGAAGTTTGGCAGCCTCATCCTGTGAAATATCCAATCTGTAAATGATGGCTTTCTGCTCACCCGGCTTAAGCGAGATTTTCCACACATAATCAATCTGCTTCCCCACAGGGATTTTCTTGGGCTCAGGGCTTGGCGATTCGATAGAATAAGGAAGCGTATCATGAAGAATAAAATGATGCACCGAATCGCCATGATTCATAAAGCGTATCTCTACATCGCATCCTTTCCCATTCTGCTTCACAACTCGCTGGCAAAATACATTCCCCATGATTTTCGCAACAATAGGCGTAATATCAGGCGTCGGCAGCTCAAGAATCTCGCCAACCTTTTTTGCTATGCGGGGCAGGATGGAATAGATGATTTCCTCTTTTTCCCGCCTTTTCTCAAGATTGTCCTGCCTTGACAGATAGAGCTTGAGCCGCCGCGCCACATCCTTTAGCGCAAGTTCCACATCTCCCATTATTTCAGGAACATCCGCAATCGCTTCTTTGGATTCTGAGGTAAAAGGAATATGCGTGGATGCAACATGCACAAGAATTATCGCAGGACCTATTGGAAGCGAGCCTCCCGGCTGGTCAAGCGAATAATTCCTCCAGTTAAGATTCTCTATTGCATGTGTTATGGCGCAGGCTCCCTGCTGGTATAGAAGCGGCACGCGGTTTGCAAACCTCAGTATCTCCACCCTGTCCTCTTTTGGAAGATTGCCGCCGTAAGCTATCCCGGCTTCCACCTGGAATGGATGACCGCTGTGCACACCTGCTGGGCGCGTTGTGGTCTCAATGAAATCAACAATATGTTCTTTCCCGACCCCTTTGCGGATAAGCTCCTCGGTAATTGGAGAAAGGCAATCTGTAGATGGAGCCAGTATCTTTACCTTTTTGAACGCCTCATGAAGCCTTTTCGCCTCGTCGAGTGTTATTGCCTTAGGGTCGGTTTCAGGAGCAATGCCTGCTTTTTTGCAAATTTCCTTGGCAGTCTGGGCTCCGATTCTTGAAAACGATTTACGCAAAAATTCATCAAGTTTATCGGTTTCGGAATACCGCAGCATTTTCATCAGCGTTCCGAGTTCAATCCCATGAGGATGGGGCAGAATCTCTACCGCCTGCACAGGCTGTTTATCGGTCGCCCTTTCAAATATTATCTGGTTATTATCAGGTTCTATGAGAGTTATGCGCGCATGGGGATTTACAATTGCGGTATCCTTGAGATATTCATAAACGGACTGCCTCCTTCCTTTCGCATACGATGCTTCCATCTCAAGCTCGATGCGCGTGCCCCGCAGCCTGTCCCATTCGGTTATTTTATCGACAATGATTTCCGGCTCGTTGGTCTGGGTGTTTATGAGCAGTTCAAAATAGTGTGCTGGTGCGTCCTTATCTATTTTTGATACAATTTTTGCAGGACGACCCGATGTCAGTTGGGAATATAATACCGTCGCCGAGATGCCGATTCCCTGCTGTCCGCGGCTTTGCTTGACTGCATGGAAACGTGAACCGTATAGTAATTTTGCAAAAACCCTGGGGATTTGCTCTTTCACGATACCGGGACCGTTATCCTCTACGATAAGCGTCAGGTTGTTTTTTGACGCATTTTCAAGTTTAATTAAAATATCAGGAAGTATTCCCGCTTCTTCGCAGGCGTCAAGGGAATTATCTACCGCTTCTTTTACAGATGTCAGCAGGCTGCGGGTGCTTGAATCAAAACCCAGTATTTGTCGGTTTTTTTCAAAAAATTCGGCGATACTTATGGCTTTTTGCTTTTTCGCAAGCTCTTCCGCAATGACCATTAAGTATCCTCTTAAAGCTCAGCTCCAACTATTGTCTGCGTCGCAGTTACATTCTCGCTTTCCCTGATTGTATCCACAAGCTTATTGAGCGCGCTTAATCCCTCAACATTGCTTATCACTACAAAATCATATTCTCCGAACACGTGGTATACATCTTTAATTCCTTTTATCTTTACAAGTTCATTATATGCCGCTTTTTCCTGTCCAGGCACTACATTCACAAGTGTTACTCCGATTACCAATCTAATCACGTCCTTTTTAATTGTCGAATCTGGTTTTTTTAATAGAGATATACTTTAAGTACTAAAAAAGCTTTGGATACAGCGGTATTTTGAAAAATATAAATATTTAGTGAATAGGCGCCAAGAAAAAATTAAAATATAATAAATACATAATCTCTTAAAAAGAATCAAGGGTGTATATCCATGGAATCAACGAAATCGTTGTGCCCTGAATGCCTTGCAGTTATTGATGCTTCAATACTCGAAGAAAATGGGAAGATTGTTTTTGAAAAAACATGCAGCAAGCACGGGTATTTCAAAGATATTTACTGGTCAAGTTCAAAGCAGTTTAAACGTTTTGAACGGTTCTGGCATGACGGGGATGGAATATCAAATCCGATCGGTGTAGATGGAAATTGCCCTCATTCATGCGGGATATGTTCATCCCATAAGACAAGCACCATCCTTGCC
>JBAQYK010000364.1:0-1883 GCA_049299995.1 Candidatus Methanoperedens sp. | reverse complement strand
AACCGATAGTTCCCATATTTATGCCAAGCACGGGAAGCGGGTCATCCATTTTCTGGATTCCACGAAGCACAGTCCCGTCTCCTCCGACGGAAATTACAAATTCCGCGCCAGCCCTTCTCATCTCAGCCACAGGCGTGCCTTTCTCCTGTATTTTTTCAGCAGTCCTCGGGTCTATTAACACGACTGCTCTGGATTTCAGGTGAGCCGTAATATCCTTAACAAGAGCGAGCACATCATCCCTGTCGCATCTTGAAATTATCCCGATTTTCCTCATACCGGGTCACACCCCGGGAGGGCGCACACACACGTATGCCTGCGGACATACGTGGATTTATTACTATTTTTCCTCATAAACACCCCTGCACAAGTTCAAGTAATTCATCATGGGCTAAACCATTACTGGCGATTACGTTCACCCGCTTTTTCACATCAAGCGGCGTGTTAAGCGGCTCTCCGTTTCCGTTTGTCACTATTCCGCCCGCTTCTTCCACAATCAATTTTCCAGCCGCTATATCCGTAACACGGAGCATGCTGCGCATATCTATAAAAGCATCGAATATCCCCGAAGCTATGTAGCAGAGTTCAAGCGCCGCGCACCCGAACACCCTTACTCTTCTCACATTATGGTTGTTGATTGGGACTGCATGCGGGCGGTGGCTGTACGATATCACGCTCACACGGGATAGTTCGGAAACCGGGGACACATGTATTTTCCTGCCGTTCAAGAACGCACCCTTCCCTTTCTCTGCCGTATAAATATCCCCGTTAACGAGGTTTCTCACATACCCGTACCTTATATCAGATAAATCCGAGCTGCCTATTGCGATGGGCACGCAGAAAAAAGGGATGTTGTTCACGGCGTTGAATGTGCCGTCCACCGGGTCAAGCACAAATGTAAATTCAGGTTGGCTGCCTATTATTTTTTCGCCCAGTTCCTCGCTGACAAACCGCATTGACCTGCCGTCATTTTCGAGTACCTGCAGAGCGGCATTTTCAGCTACTTCATCTATCTTTTCTGTCGGCGTGCCGTCTGCGCCGATGCGTATCATTGCTCCGGCTTCTTGTGTTCCAATCAGCCCTGAAACCGCCTGCGAGATGGCAGTTGCGACATCATCGCAAAGATTGTAAAATGTGGGATATGCCATGTTGCTTATTTTATTGATTTACTACCGCTTAAGATCGTCAACCATAAAAACTTTATCTAATCATTCTTGGAATATCATTCTTGGAACGTAAGTTTAATACATTAAATATAACAAGTTACCCGGCGAAAAGAACACGATGCGCTCCGGGAAATAGCCAGGAGCAGAGGTGAGCGGACGGGGCGTTTCGGGACACGCGCCAAAAGTGTCGTGCAAGAACTCAGGAGAAGATAATAACAACTGATAATAAACGTCTCATTGCCGGGTTGCCTCAAAAAATAAAAACTCAGGCAGAAATTACCAGATTTTTTTGCTCCGGTTCCTGCATCAGTTCCTTTGAAATTATAAAAGCTCCTTCAATTAGCGTTGAACCCAGAGCCACTAGCGGCGGGACAAAGAGAAGTCCGAGCAGTAATCCCAGAAATATTGCTTGCAGCGGAACAAACAGTTCAAGAACCAAGCCGGCAAACCCCATTGCCACTACCAATTTCGTTTTTTCATTCATCATTTTTTAATCTCCGTTTTTGATGTCGTTTTTAACTGTTAGTTCATATATCTACGAACAATCATACATATAGTTTGCGCTCAATTATAGTTAAGAACCTAATATTTATTACTTATTCTATGTCCACTTTGCGCTCTTGGCGTTCTTTGCGGTGTTTGATTTTATCCACCGCAGAGGGCGCAAAGGACGCAAAGATAAGTTCGAAACATTCAATTTTCAACTATACTTGCATATCC
>JBAQYK010000363.1:0-3383 GCA_049299995.1 Candidatus Methanoperedens sp. | reverse complement strand
GATGAAGGCTGGCTGCTGCATCCAAAAGAGTATTTCAGCAAAGGGTACGATAAGAAAGGAGAGCTTGTACCTCCTATAAGCGAAGATAATTTCGAGAAGTATAACAGGAGCGGCTTATTTCCAATGCATATCCCGAGTTCAAAAATACTTTGGGGGAAAAGCGGGGATGAATATATACAAAGAATCATGAACTCGCTTTATGTAACAGGTGAAGGCGATTTTTACAGCGAGCAGGTGCTTGAAGGAAAGACAAAAGTTACGGTATGGGTTCCCATTACCTATGGGCATGAATACGGCGATAGCGTAGTAAACCTGAAACGCGGATATGGATTTTTGTTCGCATCCAGCGAGTGGCCTGTATTCTATCAGTCATCCGCGGTGCTTGGGGAAAATATCAAGAATGAAAGCGACAAGCTCTCCTATGAACTGAGAGAAACTACAAAGACGATAACAAGCAATATAGATGAGAGCGCAAGGCAGATTTTCAATAAAATTCCATATATATTGGTACTGATAACGGCTATGATACTGGTTTTCTTGTTTGCAGGAACGTACTGGATTATAAAGCCCATAAGAACGGTCACGGCAGGTGCAAAAGCTATCGGGGAGGGGAAACTGGACTACAGGATAAATATAACCTCAAGGGATGAAATGGGGGATCTGGCAAGCTCCTTTAACAGCATGGCATCCGAGCTTTCGAATAAGGCTGCTGCAATGAGGAAAAAAACGCAAGAACTCTCAGCCCTCTACACAGTCGCTAAAACCGTAAGTCAATCACTCGATATGGATGAGATGCTGAGAGGCACGCTTGAGACCGTATTGCAGATAATGGGGGCTGACGGGGGCGGGATATATCTCATAGAAGAAGATGGAGACTTGCTCCTAAAGGTTCATAAGAGATTCTCAGAGAAGTTTGTTGAGACTTTAAAAACAATAAAACCTGGCATTGGAGTCTCTGGGCTGGCGGTGAAATTGAGAAAAACAGTGGCGATAGACATATCCCAGTATCCAACTCCCGATCTTATTCCATTATTGCAGGATGAGGGTGTTAAATCCCTTGCCAGCACGCCCATCATATTTAAAGGTAAAATACTTGGCACGATAAGTATCCACTTCTACAGGTCACATACTTTTTCACAGGAAGAAATGGATATTTTTGCCTCCATCGGTAACGAACTCGGCGTTGCAATAGAAAACGTCCATCTCTTTTCAGAACTTCAGCGCCATGATAAAACCATAGAGGCTCTGTATGCCATCGACAGGGTAGTAAGCCAGACCCTGGAGCTGGAGAATATCTTAAGGGACGCTCTCACCAAGGCTATGGAGGTAACAGAGACCGAAGCCGGTGGAATATATTTATTGGAGGAGGATGGGGAAACTCTAAGCTTAAAAGCCCATGTGGGTATTTCAGAGGAGCTTTCCAGAGCTCTCTCAAAGATCAGGGTGGGACAGGGAGTATCCGGTATGGCAGTTAGCTCAGGTAAACCATTGGCACTGGATATCGCAAAGTATCCAAGTCCTGAGCTGCTCACCCCTTTGATAAAAGATGGAATAGTTTCTATTGCCAGCGGTCCCCTCATAGCAAAAGGACAGGTAATCGGGGCTCTTACTCTTGCATACAAAAAACACCGCGCCTTCTCTCAGGATTATCTGGATCTTCTGGCATCCATAGGAAGTCAAATCGGGGTCGCAATCCAGAACGCCACATTATTTAGCGGATTAGAACGTCATCATAAAATGCTCAAGACTCTTTACTCTATTGAAAGCGTGGTCAGCAGGTCGCTTGACCTTGAAGAGATTTTCAACGTTGCATTATCAAAAGCGCTCGATGTGACAGATACAGAAGCAGGTACGTTGTATTCCCTTGACGGAGAAGTTTTGCGCCTTGAAGCATTCAAAGGTCTCTCTCCTGAATTCAAAGAAAAGGCACTTATCAGAAAGATGGGTGAAGGGATACCTGGAATTGCAGCACAGTCCAAAAAAGCGATAACAATGGACATATCTCAGTTCCCCAGTCCTCTCTTACTTCCTTATGTGAAGCAAGAAGGACTTGTTTCATTTATTGGAACTCCCCTGATGTCAAAAGGCAAGGTAGTAGGAGCACTTTCCCTTGGAACAAAGAAAAAGAGAATATTCACTCAGGACGACCTTGATTTATTATTATCAATCGGAAATGCGATAGGAGTTGCAGCAGAGAACGCACGCCTGTACAAGGAGTCGAAAGAGAACTTGGAAAAATTGCAAAAAGCTTACGAAGAACTGCAAACCCTCGATAAAATGAAAGACGAATTCATCTCAAACGTTTCCCATGAATTAAAAACACCGCTTATCTCAATAAAAGGATACGGGGAATTATTATACGATGAAAAAATCGGCAGCCTTTCTTCCGACCAAAAAAAGAGCCTTGAAGCTATTATAAGGAATGCGGACAGATTGACCCGTTTGATAGATTCTATCCTGTTCATCAGCAAGTTGCAAGCTGGAAAAATCGAGTTCCACTTTGTACCCCTGGATATGGATGAAATAGTCAGGATGTGCGTAAGCGATTTCAAACGCATGATGGATAAGAAACACATTACTTTTGAAAAGGACATACCTGAAATATCCAGAGTCAAAGGAGATAAGGATAGATTTGTAGAAGTGATCACGAATCTGCTTGACAATGCAATAAAATTCACACCCGATGGTGGAAAAATCGCAATAAAAGCATGGAATGAAGCTCCGAATGTTCACCTCACAGTATCCGACAATGGCATAGGTATTCCAGCGAATATTATACCAAAGTTGTTTACGCGTTTTTATCAGCTTGATGCGTCAACAGCAAGAAAGTACGGCGGTGCAGGTCTTGGACTGTACATAACAAGGAATATTATAGACGCCTTTCGTGGTAAAATCTGGATTGAAAGCGAGGTTGGAAAAGGGACTACGGTTCATATACTCTTACCTGCGGCAGAAGGCAGATAAAAACCTCTCATACAGAGCAATTATATACATCTGCAAAACATAATTTATTACTAATGGGGAAAATATGCAATATAATATCAGGTGATTTAAATGGAAAAAATAATGGTTGTGGACGATGAGCCGGACACGGTGGATTTAGTAACATTGGTTCTTGAGACAGAGGGGTTTGAGGTTATACCTGCATACAGCGGCAAGGAGTGTCTTGAAAAGATCGAAAAAGAAAAACCAGCGGCGATATTACTGGATATTATGATGCCTGCAATGGATGGGTGGGAGGTATTCAAGAAAATCAGGGAAAAATACAAGGAGCTACCTGTGGCGCTGCTCACAGTAAGAAACCAGGATATCGATAAAATGCTGGGGCTCCACGTGCTGAAAGCAGATGACTATATTACCAAGCCTTTTGGAAGAAAAGACCT
>JBAQYK010000362.1:0-4467 GCA_049299995.1 Candidatus Methanoperedens sp. | reverse complement strand
ATTGTAATTGAAAAAGGGCATGAACTTTCGGGAAAAAGCATAAAAGGGAAAGTGCTTGTATTTCCGGGAGGGAAAGGTTCGACTGTGGGCTCGTATGCGATTTACCAGCTCAAGAAAAACGGCGCTGCGCCATGCGCCATGATAAACGTAAAAGCCGAGCCTATTGTTGCGGTCGGAGCTATAATCTCCGATATACCGCTTGTGGATAGCGTTGAAAAGAATCCTCTCGCCATAATAAAGACAGGGGATAAGGTTTTAGTGGATGCGATTGTAGGAAACGTGGAGATTTTATGAACGATGAAAAAGGTTTTATGGAAATAAAGATGAGCTCAGGCTGGTTTATGACCATCTCGCTGCAAAAAAGCGACAGGTTTGAGGAAGAAAAGGAGTATGTGGAGATAGCCAAAGAAAGAGGCGGGCAGAAACAGCGCAGGTTCAATATCAACCCGAAGTATGTAAGAGCATTGGGAGAGGCGCTTGTGAAGTTCGCTGATGAGAATAAGCTTTAGATTTCTTTGCGAAATTCACGTCTGGCAAATATTATGATGGAGATTGCTGAAAAAATAATCAAAGCTCCTCAATAACGCCTTTTTTACCCTTCTTCTTGATATCCCTTATGAGTTTCTGGTTTTCATGAAGGAACTTTGAGGCATCAGCCTCGATTTTTTTCTTATCGAGCTTTTTCCCCAGCCCGACACCCGGGCAATCCACCACCGGTTTAAGCTTCATCAACGGTTCATCGGAATATGAAACTTCAACAATCCTGAAAGGAAGCAAACGGCATACAAGAGGCTCGTTTTCACGTATTGTGCATTCAAATTTTTTTCCATTGAAAAAGCACTTTCCTTCCACCCCCTTAATCCTGAATACATTGTTTTTTTCATCAAAATCCAGGAAATCATCTGGTGAATATCCCAAACCTCTAATCCTTTTTATATCCTCAAGCGTAAGCTGGATACCATCTGTGCAGCACTTTGCTTTGCATTTTTTGTATTCGCACTTCCACTTATCGATATTTTCAAGGATATGAATCATGTGCAATAATTGAACCTGATACGATTTAAGGTTGGCGGATACCAATATGAGTGCGTTGCGGCAGGAAGCTCAATATTTATAAGAGTCCGGCTCTTCTATGGGCTTTTTATCCTTTTTCAGGGGTTCGTCTTTAACATCAATATCATGCGGGACTGTTTCCTTTGTTTCCTTAATTCTTCCCACGCCCATAGCAATTTTACGAAGAGAGTCCCTGCTTTCTTTTGTTTTCGGTTTGGGTTTCGCCCGGGTTCCTGTTTTTTTCAGTTTATAACCGGCAGGCGGCAGTTCGGATTTTAAAAGTCCCAGCTCAACTTTTCGCCTGTTAATCAGTTCAAGTATCGGC
Organism: Candidatus Methanoperedens sp.; assembly: GCA_049299995.1. Classification (GTDB taxonomy): domain Archaea; phylum Halobacteriota; class Methanosarcinia; order Methanosarcinales; family Methanoperedenaceae; genus Methanoperedens. The sequence goes on along the minus strand of JBAQYK010000362.1, from coordinate 3,089 downwards.
TGCCGCGACTTTTCAGGCTGGTTTTCCATCATGCGTTCAAGCTTTGCAAGGACTTTGTCTTTTTCAGGTTCCGTTGTTTTAATCTCATTTTCCATATCATTATACTCTGCTGTCCTTGTCCTTAACTCTTCCATATGATGTATTCGTTTTCGTATGAGTTCATCCGTTCCTATATCACGCCTGCTGTAAATAGCGCCCTTCAAAGCGGATATGCCAGCCTGTGCTTTCTTTTCCGCTTCTTCGATAGTTCCTGCAATACCAAGGATTGCAAGAGCCCTGGAACCTGTGGTGTATATTTTATTATCTTTTTCATATACGCTGGAATAAAAAAGAAGCGCATCCTTTATCTCAGTGGCTTCTACAACAGAATCCCGTGTGGGATTGTCGGGATATCCGGCAGGGACGGCATACTTGCATACTGTCGCATGCTTTTTAAATGAAACATTGATTTTATCCAGTGTTCCGTTGACAACGCTCAGACACACATCAATAAAATCATTTTCAAGAAGAGGAAGAACATTCATTGCTTCAGGGTCGCCAAAACGCGCATTGAATTCGATGACAGAGATGCCTTTTGCTGTTGCCATGAACTGACCGTACAGGATACCCTGATAAGGCACACCTGTTTCTTTCTTTATGCCAATGATAGTATCTTCCATTATTTTTTTTGCACCACTGTAATCGGATTCATTCATAAATGGCAATATGTCCTTCGAATCATTGTATGAGCCCATTCCGCCTGTGTTTGGTCCCCTGTCTCCGTCATACGCTCTCTTATGATCCTGGACAGAAGGCGCAAATGCAAGAGTATTTCCGTCCACGAATGCCTGGACTGTGAACTCCTCGCCGATTAACCGTTCCTCAATGACAAGGTCATCGTTTTTCAGGACTTCCCTTGCATAAGCTTTGGCGCCGTTTATGTCGAAATGGTCTCCCTGGACGCGTACGCCCTTGCCGCCGGTTAAACCTGCTGGTTTTATTACAACATCCCCCAGCTCATCGATATATTCATCAGTACCGCTTTCTCCCCTCCTGAATACTTTGAATCCGGGCAAGCCCGGAATCCCGTATTTTTTCATGAAATTACGCGTCCATGCCTTATCAAATTCTATCTGTGCAGCGGGCTTTCGCGGCCCGACAACCGGAATTCCTGCATTCCAGAGCCGGTCGGGAATTCCTGCTGCAAGAGGGGCTTCCGGACCTATGACTGCAAGTTCGATCCCATTTTGCAATGCATAATCCACGATAGCCGGATCCGTCTCTTTTACGAGCAGGAAATCTTTACATAACCGCGCAATTCCGGGGTTTTTCTTACTCATCGCGGCATAAAGTTCCGGATTTTTCTTGCTTCGGGCAATAGCCTCCGCGATGGCATGTTCTCGCCCTCCGCCTCCAACTAAAAGGATTTTCATACTTATCCCGGGATTCATTAATAAATACTATTTTCCAAAAAGGAAAAAGATTACAACAGCCCCAGCCCGTCAAGTTCCACTACAATCTTTTCCACAGCGGCTTCGGCATCTTCTGGTTTCTTCCCGCCGGTTACTACAAGTTTCCCCGAACCGAACAACAGCATTACCACTTTCGGATTGGATAAACGATATACAAGACCAGGGAACTGTTCTGGTTCATATTCGATGTTCTCAAGCCCAAGACCGATAGCGATAGCATTGAGGTTCAGCACCCTTCCGAGATCCGCTGAAGCTACGATATTCTGAATCGTTATCGCGGGTTTTTTTGTGATATGGATGCCCATCCCTTTTAATTTTTCAAAAACTTTGGAAAGACCAACACTCACATCCTCAATACTTTTTGCCCCGGTGCAGACAATCTTACCGCTTCCAAAAATAAGCGCTGCGGTTTTTGGGGATGCTGTCCTGTAAACCACGCCGGGAAATCTCTCCTTATTGTAATCCGCCCCGTCAAGAACGCGTATAACTTCATTTAGGTCGAGTTTTGATCCAATTGCAGTTGATGCCACAACATTTTCTATTTTTATAGTTTTCTTTGCTTCGGTTGAATTTACCATAATCATCTCACCTTTATATAGGGTATTTAAGGCTTTATATACGTTGGGGTGAAAAAATTTTCTGGTAAGAAATCTTTAATTACAATGACATTGTTTAAGGCTGGAAGCGGCGGGAGAAAATCCCGCAGGGATGTGGCCTGATAAGGCTGAACCGTAAAACTAAGGAGAATAACAATGAAATCAATGTACGCGTATATAAGAGACGCATGGAAAAAACCGGATGAATCCGATGTTGGGGAACTCATGTGGGAAAGGCGCCAGGTGTGGAGAAGAGAGCCTGCTGTAACAAGATTAGACCATCCTACAAGACTTGACAGGGCAAGAGCCCTGGGCTTCAAAGCAAAGCAGGGAATTATAATCGCCAGGGTAAGAATAAGAACCGGAGGCAGGCGCAAATCAAGATGGCAGCGCGGCAGACGGACAAAGCACATGGGCGTTAACAAGATTACACCAGGGAAAAGCATACAGAGCATTGCAGAGGAACGGGCTGCGAGAAGATACCCGAATATGCAGGTGTTGAACAGTTATTGGGTAGGACAGGACGGCAAACACAAATGGTACGAGACCATACTTGTGGATACAAGCCATCCGGTAATTAAGAAGGATAAAAACCTGAAATGGATTACCAATACCAACCAGAAAGGGCGGGTTTTCAGAGGTAAAACAAGTTCGGGCAAGAAAGGCAGAGGTCAGAGGCGAAAGGGCAAGGGAACTGAGAAGACAAGACCAAGCCTGAGTTCGCACCAGAATAAAGGCAAATGAAAAACTTTAAGAAAGTTTTATCAAAAGAAGGGTATGCAAAGCATACCCTATACGTCATAAAGGGGCGTAACCCTTTATGAACGTACATAATGTATCGCTTCGCGCTTTTATCCAGGCGACTGAAGGCGAGGACAGGGTAAAAACCGCCCTGTCGCTTTTTCTTTTTGACGATAAAATTAAAACCGTTAAAACCGAAGGGCATTACGGGAATCCGATTACCATCCTTCAGGCGCATGTCAAAGGCAGGAATTGCAAGCGGTTTATTGAGCTTTTAAAAACAAAGCTGCCTGAATATGAG
>JBAQYK010000361.1:0-2572 GCA_049299995.1 Candidatus Methanoperedens sp. | reverse complement strand
TTTAAATATTTTTCTAACCTCTGGTGAATAATGAAAATGCATAACTCCACTTCTTCTCCATTCGCCGTCATTTACCCCCTCCCAGCACACCTCGCAGTCCGCATCCTTCAAGACAAAAAATCCGTTTTCGTAAAATACCCCACCCATGAGATGATATCTCCAAAACTCGCATCCTGCAAAAAGCTCTTACTTTACATATCTGGCTCGAACAAAGAAATCGCAGGCGAGGCTGAGATCACATCCATCTGCCTGATGACCCTATCAGAAGCTGTTTTAGCATACAGCAGCAGCCTTTTCCTGACCGAGGAAGAGCTGAGAGAGTACTCTGGCGGTAGGGATAGCAAAAAGATGATGGTATTTTTGCTTGGCGGGATAGCACGATATCCAGAGCCGAAGCAGCTTGGGCGCGGGATAACGATGGTGGGAGAGTATATCACAAAAGAAGATTATGATGCTTTGGTAGGTCGTGATTGAATTAAAAATATGCTGGTTCTTGACGTTGTAGATATTTTGGAAACTCCAACCCTGGACTTTAGAATTCTTTTTCTAATTTCTCAGACCTATGGTTTAGAGACATAATTAAACAATCTTTATATTAGATAGAGCGTATTTGATTACGAGCGTACGATTAGGTGGTCGAATGACACAACTGGCAATAACGGCAAGAGATAACAAAAACCTCTTTTCAAATTATTACCTGGATAACCAGATAAAGAATAATCCAGAGTGGAAGAAAGAAGAGCATAAAGCTGCTTTTTCCGAGATCAAAAAGTTATATGACATTGAGAAAGATCATATTCCCACTCTGAATGAGAAGCAACTTGAGCAGAGGTTCTTTGGACCGATTTTTAAAATCCTCAATCATACAATTGAGGTCAATGAAGGTACAGAGCAGGGGGAATTCCCGGATTATGCCTTTTTCCCGGACAGAGCCTCTCTTGATGATGCCCATAAAAAGATGGGTAATTCGTTCTATAACAATGCCATCGCGATAGGCGAGGTGAAGCGGTGGGGAATAGAGCTTGACCGATTTGGAAAAGATGAAAAAGACCGAAAACGCAATCCAAGCTTGCAAATATGGATATATCTCCACGATGTTTCTCCAAAATGGGGCATACTCTCCAATGGCGCTAAATGGCGACTGTATTGCAAGGAGAGACTGCGGGATGACTATTACGAAGTTGACCTCCCCACGTTAATTGCCACAAATGATATTGAGAATTTCAAGTATTTTTACTATTTTTTCAGACGAGATGCTTTCTTATGTTCAACAGATGGCACAATTTTTCTTGATGAGGTATTGAAGGGTTCTGCAGATTATGCAAAAGTTATCGGGGACGACTTAAAAGATAACGTGTACAAGGCGATGAAAAAAGTCGCCGAAGGATTCTTTTCATGGAGCCAGAACGGGCTTGATGTCCAGAACGAGGCGGCGCGTGAGACCGTGCAGAAGTGTACGATGCTTTTGCTTTACAGGTTCCTGTTTTTGCTTTATGCCGAAGGTAAAGGGTTGCTTGACCTCAGTAAACCCCAATACGTTTCGTATAGTATTTACAGATTGAAGAACGAAGTTAAAGAGAAACAAGACGGTCCAATCGAGAAAAGATATTCGCCTGCCAGAACATCGCTTTGGTCTGACCTGAAAGATCTGTTCAGGCTAATCAACCTTGGGAGCGAGTCATTCGGGATTGATAAGAACGTGCTGAACGTTCCTGCATATAACGGAGGGCTTTTTGACCCGCTGAAGAACCTTGAGCTTGAGAAATGGGTGATAGGTGATACTTATCTTTCAGAAGCTATCGACCTTCTATCCAGAAGCAGGGCTGATGGAGGAAAGCTTGATTTTGTTGATTATTCTACGCTGGAAATACGGCATCTGGGCAGCATTTATGAGGGACTTCTTGAGTATAAACTGCGGGTTGCGGAAGATGAGATGGTCGTAAATGGAGGTGAATGGGTAAAGCTTGAGGAATATAATAAAGACCGGAAGCAGAAGAAAGTCTTTTCGGGTTTTAATGAATTTGACCGGGTAAAGAAAGGACAGATTTACCTTGCCACAGATAAAGGAGAGAGGAAAGCCACAGGCTCTTATTACACACCTGATTATATTGTTAATTACATCGTTAAGAATACAGTCGGTCCAGTGGTAGATGAGAAATGGAAGGATGCAGAGACAAATAAGAAAAGCTTTGTGGATTCCACTCTTTCAGTGAAGGTGCTTGACCCTGCGATGGGGAGCGGTCATTTCCTTGTGGGCTCGATTGAATTCCTTTCAGAGAAACTTCTTTTGGCTGTGAAAAAAGATATCGACAATGGCAGATTCTCTGATGAATCCCACCTTACTTCCGACTGGGCGCGCCGGGAAGTGGTGGCGCATTGCATTTATGGTGTTGACCTTAATCTAATGGCTGTGGAGCTTGCGAAGGTTGGGCTGTGGCTGACCACGATAAGCAAGGAGAAGCCGCTTTCTTTCCTGGATCACAGACTGAAGCAGGGGAACAGTTTGATAGGAGCGCACTTGGCGGATTTAAAGAATTATCCGGGCGCAAAAAAGAAGGATAAAGACCAGACC
>JBAQYK010000360.1:0-3087 GCA_049299995.1 Candidatus Methanoperedens sp. | reverse complement strand
GCCTTGTGAGTGTAAATATAGGAACCGCCTGATTCGGTGATGAATGAGGAAAGTTCGGCTGAACTAAGCGCAGTGAAGAATGCTATCATTCCTGCAAGTATGAATGAAAGTATAACCGCCGGCCCTGCCAGTCCCGATGCCACGCCGATAAGGACAAAAATTCCCGCTCCGATTATTGCGCCAATACTGACGCTTGCAGCCCCTAAAACGCCGAGGCTTCTTTTTAATTCTGGCATTCCTTGCTCACCATTTCCCAAATCAATCAATAGTATTTTGCTTCTGATTATTATATGTATTGACTTTGGGACACATAACTTCGGGGAACGAAAAAAAAGATTTATTAACTTCCAGTGCGTTTAAAATTTTATGAGTGAAAGGGAATGGAAGGAGCATAGTTCAGCAAAGAATTTCCTGCTCTCCTCTGTTTTCTGGTTGATTCTTTTCACGTCATTCGGTTTTATCCTTGCAATCAAATTTTTTGCACCTGAGTTTTTGGGGCAAACCTCATTCCTGACGTTTGGCCGCGTGCGCCCCATGCATGTAAACGGCGTGGCTTTCGGTTTTCTTTCAACCGGGCTCATCGGTGCGGCATATTATATCATTCCAAGGATTTCGGGAACAAAACTCTACAGCGAAAAACTCGGGAATATCACGGTTTTACTGTGGAACCTTGCTATTGCTTCTGGAACCGTCCTTCTTGCCCTGGGATACACGCAGGCAAGGGAATATGCCGAATATATCTGGATAATCGATGTGGCGGTACTGGCAACGCTGCTCTTGATAGGATATAATATTTTCAAGACCATACTCGCAAGGACCGAGCGAAAACTGTATGTCTCCACATGGTACATCATGGGGACGTTTCTCGTATTTCCCATTGTGTATTTCATCGGCAATGTAATGTGGCATCCCGATACCGGGTCGCTTGCAGGCACAGAGGATGCGGTTTTCAACTGGTTCTACGGGCATAATGTCCTTGGTCTCTGGTTCACCACTCTTGGCATCGGCGCATGGTATTATCTCGTTCCTGTCATTATAAGGCGCCCCCTTTACAGCCATTTGCTTTCAATGATAGGGTTTTTCTCAATCGTGTTCGTCTATACAGGTGTGGGCGGGCATCATCTCCTGCAGGCGCCCATCCCTGAGTGGCTAAAGACGGTGGCCGTGGTGAATAGCGGTTTGATGCTGATTCCGGTTCTTGCATTTATCACAAATATCGGTCTCACCATGCGCGGAAGCTGGAAGCATTTTATAGAAAGTATCCCCCTGCGCTTTATCCTCATCGGCTGGTTTTTCTATTTGCTCGTATCTGTCCAGGGCACTTTCCAGGCTATGCGCGATACGAATATGTACCTGCATTTCAGCCAGTGGCTTGTTGGTCATGCCCACCTTGCCCTTCTTGGAAGTTTCGGGCTGCTCGTATTCGGAACTGTATATTTCCTGATCCCGAGGGTAACCGGGAAAGAAATCTATTCAACGCGGCTGATGAGCTATCATTTCTGGCTCACCATTCTTGGTTTTATCCTGTTTTTCTCCTCAATGACCATAATGGGACTTATCCAGAATGCAGCATGGATAAGAAATATCACCGTTGCTATCGTACTGCTCCAGCTGAAGCCGTTTTTCATAGTCAGGGCAATCGGAGGCGGCACGATAATCCTGGGACAGTATGTGTTCTTTTATAATATATGGAAGACGCTGGGAAATAAATCCGCGCCTGCGCCAGCTCCCGAACCACATGAAACAATCGCGCCCCGCACACGCGACGTCCCAAAATACAGGGAAAGCGTTCCGCTGTTCGCTATTGGCGGTCTTGGTTTGTTCTTATCCATGGTCTTTATAGTGGTCATTCTTCCGCATCTTCTTATGCAGTATGAGCCGACTGAAATCTCACATCCTTACTCCGAAGAACAGGCACGGGGCAGGGAAATATACAAAAGCATGGGGTGCATGTATTGCCATTCCCAGTTCGTGAGACCGCAGGACTGGGGTATCGGGAATACATCAATGCCTGGTGATTATTACTACGACCGGCCGCATCTTCTCGGAACCGAAAGAACGGGTCCTGACCTTGCCCGGATTGGGGGTGCAAGACCTTTGTTATGGAATATCCAGCACCATAAAAACCCGCGTTCCGTAAGCCCCGGCTCCATTATGCCGAATTTCTCGTTCATCCCGGACCGGGACCTTCTTGACCTTGAAGCCTATATCCAGAACCTCGGGGGCAGGAACCTTGAAACCCAGAATTTCCAGCCTCTCGTTCCAGAGCCTTACGCGGGTCAAAATAACCCTTACGCTGATATTATCATAAATGCCAATTCAAGCAACGAGAGCATGGCCGCTTATGCAGACCTGATATCTGGGGGAAAGATCCTGTTCGTCCAGAGGTGCCTCCCCTGCCACGGCGCTTCGGGGAACGGCCAGGGCCTCTATGCGCGCCATGTGAATACGCACCCTGCAAACCTCAACGAAAGGATTTCGAATTTCCCTGGCGTGGATTACCAGTTCTGGAGGGTAATGGAAGGCGTTCCGGGCACTGCCATGCCCACCTGGCGGCTTTCTTTGACCGGGGATGCGATATGGAAAATTATCTCTTATGAAAAAACGTTTGTGGACGGGGTCGTGAGAGTGGTTCCGGGCGATGTTTCCGACGGCGAGGCTGAAGAATTTGGCAAAAAAGGCATCACCTCGCCTATCCTGCAGGATGAAAGCAATTTCACGGAGGGCGGGAAGGTCTTTAACCTTTATTGCGCCCAGTGCCACGGCGCGGATGGGCGGGGAGACGGCCCCGCAGCTTCTTATATTAATCCAGTACCTGCAAATTTCACCGAAACGAGCAATGATTTCACAATGCATGGACAGTGGTTCTGGAAAGTGAGCGAGGGCGGGGAGACCACAAACATGCCGCCCTGGAAATATGTGCTGCCAGAGGCTGAACGCTGGAAGGCGATATACTATATCCAGAAGAATTTCTCTGCTCCCGGTGTTTTTGATGCTAAATGGAGGTCATAAAATGCTTGAAGAAATGTCAATTGACTACCAGATTATCCTTGCGGCAAGCGTGGTAATACTTCTAATCTATCCTGC
>JBAQYK010000359.1:0-4611 GCA_049299995.1 Candidatus Methanoperedens sp. | reverse complement strand
GCATAATCATGACCTCCTCTCCCCTGAAGGCATCGATCACAACAGCTTTTATGTGTTCCAGGCTTTTTTCGTAGATACGCTCGGATTTCGGGTTCATAGTTTTGTGATTATTAAAACATATTACGTTTAGAAATATTTAAACCATCTCTCAAATCGAAACCGCCATCTCCACAATCTCATTCACAACCGCAACCGCCACAGGCGTCCCTCCGCGTGCCCCAACGCATGTGATGGAAGGCACATCCAGCCCCCTCACGCGCTCCTTTGACTCGGCGGCGTTCACAAACCCCACGGGCGTCGCAACGAACAGCGCCGGTTTAAGCCCGCGTTCAATCATATCGCATACAGTCAGTGCAGCCGAGGGCGCATTCCCGATTACAATAATCGACTCCCCAAGCTCTTTTTCAAGCGCCGTGAAACCCGCGCTGGTTCTTGTTGCGCCTGTCCTTTTTGCAATATCATTTCCTGCATCAAGCACGCATCTCACATCGCAGTTATGCCCGCGCTTTGTAATCCCTACCTGCGCCATTCTTATGTCCGTGAATATAGTCGCGCCTCTCCTGATTGCCTCAAAACCGGCTTTCACAGGCTCGTTGTTGAACCTCATAAGCTCAGCAAAAGCAGGGTCGCCCGTAGCCATCACGCAGCGCTGCCTTATCCTGTCCTCGGGCGTGTCGCCTTTCACGATGCTTCGCACGATTGCCCGGCTCTTTTCGCTTATCTCTCTTGCTTCCTTTGTGTGCGCGCCAAAATCAGTACTCATATTTCTTCTGATAACCTCTCGGAGTTATAATCCTGTTATCCCACAGCCTCGACTCGCTGTTGCCGATTAGCACAATCGTACTCATATCGATTTCATCGTTGTATTCCATGATTCTTCCAAGCGTTGTGGCAATGACAGTCTCCCCTTCGCGTGTTGCATTTTTCACAATTCCTGCGGGAGTTGTATCGCTCCTGTACTTTCTTATAATCTCTATCGCCATTCCGAAATTCTGCCTGCGGCTCCTGCTCTTAGGATTATAGATGGCTATCACAAAATCAGCCTCTGCTGCGCTCGCAAGCCTGCGCTCTATCACCTCAATCGGCGTGAGGAGGTCGCTCAGGCTGACAACCGCAAAATCGTTTACAAGCGGCGCCCCGAGAAGAGAAGCAGCCGCGCTTATTGCCGTCACCCCGGGAATGACCTCGATTTCAATATCTCCAACTTTCTCTGCCACCTCAAACACAAGCCCAGCCATCCCGTACACATTCGCATCCCCGCCGCTGATTATCGAAACCACATGGTCTTTTGCAAGCTCAACAGCTTTCTTTGCGCGCTCGACCTCGCCGCCCATCCCGCTTCTTATAATCTTCGAGTGTTTTATAATATCGGCAATCTGGTCAAGATATGTACCGTTCCCGATGACGTATTCGGAGCCAAGCAATGCTTCCCGCGCCTTTCCGGTAAGATGCTCTACTGCGCCCGGACCTATGCCCACGATGTACAGTTTACCTTGCGATCGCGATTGTGACATTGCCGTATATCCTCTTTTTAAGCAAAAGTTTTTTTTCCTCAGATAACGCAAGCGCAGCAGGTTCACATACGCCGTTCAGCCCAAGAGACTTTGCCCTGGACGGCGAAGGGGTATTGATTGAATTGATGAATTCATGGGAGATGAACTTCAATTCTTTTCCAAAATCCTCTGCAGCATCAATAATACCTTTCTCGTTTTCTTTAATCATTGCAGATGCAAAATATTTCACATCATCGATACCGGCATTGATTTCCGAAAGCGCGCCCGTTATAGCATCAATAACCTCGACACAGCTCACGCCGCGATTTGCGCCAATTCCTACTATCAACCCGCGCCGCTTCAGCACACTTACATCGTCATCCACAATCACAATCTTCGGACCTTTTACGTTCAAGATTTCTACATCCGCGTCCAGCAATGCCGTATTCACTTTTTTTGTTGACTCTTTGTTAATAATCCTGCTTCTTAACCTCTCTGCAATTGCCTCTACAGACTCTTTTCCCTTCATTTCTGTGGCTGTGGTTATAACCGGAGTTATCCCGATGCCATCAAGTTTTTTTGCCAGTTCATTTCCCCCATGATGACCGCCCAGAATGGGTATGGCAAAATTCAAACCTGAGTCCACGACCACGACCGCCGGGTCTTTCCATTTATCACGTAAAAGAGGCGCAATGTTCCTGACAGCGATACCTGCTGCCATAATGGCAATTATGGAATTATATTTTTCAAAAGCCTGTTTGAAAGCCTCTTTTGTATATGTGATTATCTCCCCGCCTGTGAAATCCCTGAGCTTCTCTGCGGCGGCGAGGTTTCGTGAAAATGTGATGATGGCAGGTTCACCCATAGAGATGAGACCTCCTGTAGTTCTCAGGTTTCAGGACATTCCCGATAATAATCATGGCTGATTTATCAATCCCGAGGGCTTCGACCTTATCCGCGATATCGCCAACTGTCCCAAGAATCACTTTTTCATCATCCCATGAGGCATGATATACAACAGCGGCTGGCGTTTCTTTTGGATATGTTACTTTATTCATAATCTCCCTGAGCTTATCTGTGCCCAGGTAAATTGCCATTGTTGCATTGTGGCGGGATAGTTCCCTGAGCGAGTCTTTCGCAAGCGTTGTTCCTTCGGGTCTTGTGATAATCAATGTCTCTGTAATCCCGTTAATCGTAAGCTGTGTTTTAAGCGCAGCGGCAGCAGCGAAGAGCGATGTCACCCCGGGGATAATTCCAATCTCTATACCGCGCTTTTTCAAGCCGTCAATCTGCTCGATAATCGCCCCGTATAATGAGGGGTCGCCGCTGTGCAGCCTGACCACGATTTTGCCCTCCTCGGCGCTCTTTGCCAGCACATCCACAATCTCCTCAAGTTTCATCCCATAGCTGTCTATTTTTTCACCGTGCGCGTAATTTAGAATATCAGGATTCACAAGCGAGCCCGTGTACATTACGATGTCCGCGGATTCGAGAAGCTCGCGCCCTTTTACTGTAATATATTTTGGATTCCCCGGTCCTGCGCCCACGAAATACACAATTCTTTTGTTTTTTTGCTTTTCTTTTTCGCGTCTTGCTACAAGGAGGCTGAAATAATCGCCTGATTCAGGAATGTCGCCTGTAATCCTTTCATTTTCCATGAACAATCTCTCGGCAAAAATGAACTCATTAAAACCCTCATCAATCAACTCTTTTTTTGCATCTCCGGGACGTTTTGCTTTCAGGATTATTTTCGTTTTTACAGGCGACCCGTCGCTTACCGTGAACGAGCCATCAATACTGGTATTTGTGCGGGCAGCCTGCGCTGTGATTGCGCTCACTCCCGGGACTGTGGTAATCTTTACATCGGGGTATTTTTCTTTGATTGTACGCACAAGGTGGGAAAACGTGGAAAAAACATTGGGGTCTCCCAGCACCGCAAAAGAGACCGTTCCCCTCGCCGCTTCATCAGCCACTATCCTTGCATTGTTTTCCCATAATTTAGATAGTTCTTCTTTATCCTGAATCATGGGGAAATCAAGGATTTCTGCTTCGGCATAAGGCGCAACAAGCCTTTTTGCGAGTTTTCCCGGCACATAGACCTTCCTGCTTTCTTTCAGTGCCTTTATAGCCGCAAGCGTAAGAAGGTCAGGAGCCCCTGGTCCAAGACCCACCCCGATTAGCATGGCTCCCCTACAATCAGGAATACTGGGTTTTCAGGTTTGAACATGGTGCCGCCTACAAGCTCGGTTCCCCTTGATAATTGTATTTGTAGCAATTCCCTGAAACAATTGTTCTTTTTCATTATATCCTGTGCAAGAGCAACTGTTTCTATCCTGGCTGCACTGACAACAAACCTTGCGCCTTTTTTGATTAATACCGCAAGAACCTGTTCCATATTTTTACTCCCGCCCAGAAAAGCGCAATCAATGTCCAAATCCGAAAGTAACACAGCTGCATCGCCTTTTAACACAGAGACATTATTTATTCTGCATTCTTTGATATTCTCTGACGTTGCGCGAACAGCTTCATCCCTGTTATCAATGGCATAGACCTGCTTCACCAGAGGGCTTGCACATATGGAAACAGAACCGCTTCCGCAGCCAATATCAGCAAACATATCCGTGGATTTCAAAGCGAGTTTTGATAAAGCAACCGCTATTATTTCAGGCTGCGTGGGAGTTCCGCTTGGATAGAGCATTAATATCAACTCAAATAAAGTTGTGTTAAATCAATTTAATTTGATATAACGATTGCTGTTGTTTATGCCAGATGAACGGTAGCAAAAAGATATATTTACTGAGTGCATAACTCCTCTTGAATGAAAAAATCAGCCCTGATACTTTTGATAGTATTAGTATTTGCAGCCATACTTCCACTCTCGGGGGGAACTTCCACAGGTCGTCCTTTTGATATCACGTCGCTCACCATTAATTTTGATAAAACCGATGCAGTTTTCACGGTGAATTACGACCTCGGCAAATTACCAAAAATGTACATCCTTCTTTTTGGCAGTAAAAGCATAGAGCCAAAAATAAAAGCCATATTCCCGGATTTTGATTACGAGATTGTGAAGATGGACCAGGATAAAACCATTCTCAGGGTAATAAATGTCTCGAGG
>JBAQYK010000358.1:0-4482 GCA_049299995.1 Candidatus Methanoperedens sp. | reverse complement strand
GAATGAAACAGAGGGTCGGGATAGCCAGGGCTTATGCGAATAACCCGAAGCTGCTGCTGATGGATGAACCTTTCGGAGCGCTGGATGCGCAGACCCGGAATATTATGCAGGCTGAGCTTCTAAGGATATGGGAGACTGAGCACATTAGCGTTCTTTTCGTTACGCATAGCGTGGATGAGGCTGTGTATCTTGCAGACAGGATTGTGGTGATGACAGCCAGACCCGGGACTGTGAAGGAGATTTTCGATGTGGAGCTGCCGCGTCCGAGAGTGAGGACAAGCCCTGAAGCCAATGCTATCAGGGACAGGGTTTTGAGGTCGCTGCGTACGGAGATACAGGTGGAAGCGGCGCGGGTATAATGGTGTGAGATAAGTTATCCTGTCTTCTAAATCGATTATATATATAAGCTAATAGAAATATGGGTTTTAAAAATAATTTGCAGTTGAATGGGCAAAAAGCTCAAAGTGAGGTGAAATCATGAAACAAATTCTAATTAAAGTGCCGCAATGGGTGGATGAAGAACTCGTAAAGCTCCAAATGGAGAGAATACTGGCTCTTGAAAGTAAAAAAAGAGAACTCATCGAAGAGACATTAAAAAAATTAGATATTGGAGATGAAGACCTGATGGAGCTTGAGAAAATAAGAGGAGAGGTATGGAAAAGGGAGAAGAAAAAACTAAGATTGAGTTCGTCATAGATACCAACATTCTTATTTCTGCTTTAATCCCCAAAAATTCAAAACTCAGGGACGTTCTGTTATCAGGGGATTTTCGTATTTATGCGCCTGAATATCTCTTGAAAGAACTTGATAAATACTGGGGTCTGATACTTGAAAAAGCTGGAAAAAAAGGCGTTATCAGGTCAAATATAGAGCTTGCTAAAGAGGAGCTTCTTTCAAAAATCTTTTTTGAACCTGATAATTTTTATCGTTTAAGAATTGAGGAGGCTTATGGTATTTGCCGGGAATTCGACGAAAAAGATACACCTTTCATCGCCCTATCTTTGATGTTAGAAATTCCAGTATTGACAAATGATAAAGGTATTATTGAAAATGCCGGAATTTACAGGGTGTTAACTATTGAAGAACTTTTCAAGAATAAAACTAAACGCACAAGAATTTAAAAATTATGCCAGAAAATAACAAAACCGAAGAATTCCTGCAAAAACTCGCGCCCTGCATTGAGCGCGGCGAGCTTGAGGTGGGTTCCTTCATCTTATTTGTTAATCAAATATCTGTTTATTTCTTCTACCCTGAAAAGGATGGCGCTGCGTATGGATGAAAAAATCAAAAATCACAAAAAAAGGGAGATTGTCGAAGAGACAAAAGAAAAATTAGATATTAGGGAGCGGGACTTGAAAAATCTGGAAAGGATTAGAAAAGGGCTTTGGAAAAAAGAAAAAACTTAGATTGTAACATTGCGCGCACAAAATCTAAATTCTATGCCTGAATATAACAAAACCGAGGAAGTCCTGCTGAAACTCGCGCCCTGCATCGAGCGCGGGGAGCTTGAGAAGTGCGTGGAGGAGGCGGCACGGGTGGCGAGGGAGATGGGTGTGGGGACGGGGGAGTTGTTGAAACTATCATTTATTGAAGGGATGGAAAAGAATAAGTATGCTTTAGCTTATGTGCTTGCACTTACTGCTGAGCAAGGGTTAGATGAACACGAAAAATGGCGCGCATACTTTGGTGCTGGTTTCGCAGCGCAAAATATAGAAAAATTTGAAAGTGCTTTAGAATACTATAGAAAAGCTATATACTTAAATCCAAATGAGTCGGGCTTACATTTCCTTTTTGCTGGCGTACTTTACAGTCGGAAACAAAAAAATGAAGCAGAAAAACATTTCAAAACAGCTATAGAAATTGAGCCCAAAAATGCACAAGCTCATGCATTATATGGCATTTTTTTATTAGTTGAAAACAAGGTTGAAGAATCTTCTAGAGAATTAACATTAGCCTCTGAACTCGCTGTAAAGGAGGAAGATATTAAATTAATCCATGTACTAAGAGGTACAATTAACAATTTTTTTTCTGAAATAAGTATTAACCAAAAAAATTACCAAAAAAGTAGCGAATTTGCAAGTATTGCAGGAGACGAATATTTAAACGCTGCTAAAACTGCCGAAGGCGGTTTAAAAGAGAATCTACTATTGCTGGGAAACATATTGAAGGCAAAATCTTTTGTTAGAAAGGTGCCTAGAAAATCATGGTACAAAAAGCTTCTATACAGGCTTGGCAAAAATCGAAATATTTCTGAAGTAATTGATAATTTAAAAAATGCAGCCGTTCATTATGAAAAAGCCTCTCTATGTACGATTGGAGATAAGCAAGGTCTCTACAAAGCCTGTTATTCTACGATAAGTGTATTTTCTGACGTACTCAGCGCTATGAGTGCTCTTATAAATGATGAAAATCCGCCTATTAATAAAAATGCGTGGTTAAGTTCATTGAAACAGCCCAGAGAAATATATGTTACAAACAAATTAAATAATGGAGTTGCACTTGTTGATACATTAGAACAATTAATAAATTGCGCAGATGAATTATCAAATCAAAGAGCAAGCGGAGTGAATATACAAGAATACTTTAAAAAATGTTATGATAATCTAATCGAAGTAAGCACAAAACTTGATGGCGCGCTTAAAGTAATCACTTACCAATCTGTAGATGCTATAAAAGATTATTTGAAAACAAAGGGCATGGGCTTTGTTGGAGAAGAACCAAAGAAATCAGGTTTAAGTAACTGGATTAAGGAAATACGTGCAGCAGTCGCAGTTATTATTGCTGCTGCAATCGTGGATTGGATTTTCTCATTGAATTTATTATCGAGATTAATTTCCTTCATAAAATCTCTCGTCTGGGGCACTCCATGACCGCCCCCACCCTCCCCATCCTCGACAACCACATGCACCTCAATCCCTCCGGGCGCTGCCTCGATGCCGTCCGCGAATTCGCGCGCGCCGGGGGCACGCATATCGTACTTGTCTCGCTGCCGCCGTGGTCGCTTGGCATCGAGATAAACGCGCCCGATGACTACAGGCAGGTTTTTGACAAAGTCCTGAAAATTGCCAGGCGCGCCGAGGAAGCCGAGAAAGTAAAGGTATTCGTGGTGCTGGGCGTGCATCCTGCCGAGCTAACAAAATACTACGGGCGCCTCGGACTTCCGCGCGCCGTAGAGATAATGAAGGGCGGGCTTGAAATCGCCTCAGAATACGTCAAAAATGGTCTTGCTATTGGCTTAAAGTCCGGGCGTCCTCATTATGAAGTCGAGCCGAAAATATGGGACGCCTCTAATGACATCATGCGCCATAGCTTTGAGCTTGCAAAGGACGCTGGCTGCGCGGTGCAGGTGCACACAGAGAGTGCCACGGAGGAGGGGCTGACAGAAATCGCGGGGATTGCCATAGATGCGGGTTTGCCGCCTGAGAAAGTCGTCAAGCATTTTGCGCCGCCCATGGTGAAAATATGCGAGAAACACGGTATTTTCCCAAGCGTCCTTGCGGGCGAGGATGCCATAGAAAAAGCCCTTTCTGAAGGCACGCGCTTCATGATGGAAACGGATTACATCGACGACCTGAAAAGACCGGGGTCGGTACTCGGACCCAAGACTGTGCCCAAGAGGACAAAACAACTGATACCTGATTGGGGCGAAGATGTGTTCTGGAAGATACACAAAGAGAATCCTGAAAAGGTTTATGGCGTGGAAATCAATGTTTAAAGGCACGTTTCTTCATCTACAAGCGCTGGGGCAAGCCCCAGACCCCGTGAGGCGCCGCCTGACGGCGGTATAAACCAAACTAATGTATCTGCATTCATAGGTATTTATCTGCTGTTTAATATATTTTTAATAAAACTTTTCTTTCGTTATTGCTATCGCTAAATTTATTGCTATCCTCGTAGAATTAAACCCACTCTATATGATTCGGGAATATCTTACAATAGATGACATCGATGTCCGGGGAAAGACTATTCTTTGCAGGCTTGACCTGAACTCGCCCATGGACCCCAAGGGGATTATACTTGACGATAGCAGGTTCAGGAGTCACCTCACAACACTAAAAGAGCTTGAAGATTCAAAAATGGTAATCCTGTCCCACCAGAGCCGCGCCGGAAAAAGCGATTTTACAACCATGGAACCGCATTCAAAACTATTATCAAAACTTATGCGAAAAAATGTGGATTACATCGATGATATATTTGGTTCCCATGCGCTTGACTCTATCAAGAAAATGGACAACGGCGACGTCATCCTGCTTGAGAATGTCCGCTTCTATTCGGAAGAATCACTTGAACGCACACCAAAAGAGCACGCCGTAAGTCATATGGTGCGCGGACTTTCGCCCCTTTGCGATGTTTTCATGAACGATGCCTTTTCAGTTTCCCACAGGTCTCACCTGTCTGTAACAGGCTTCACTGAGGTACTTCCAGGCATCGCAGGCAGGGTGATGGAAAAAGAGATAGACTCACTTAACAGGGGGATGTCCT
>JBAQYK010000357.1:0-3783 GCA_049299995.1 Candidatus Methanoperedens sp. | reverse complement strand
GAGAGGGCAGTTCGCTCATAGAGCATACCCTGAATTTTGGCACGAAGTGTGCGGGTGCTCCAGCGTTTGATCCTGCACATTTCGGCATAGAAATCGCGCTTTGGCGGGTCATCGATATAGATAATTTCCTTGAAATGTGTCCAACTCAATTCTCTCCGCAGTGCAGAGACTATTTTTTCCTCGGGAAAAATTTCAGCAAAACGAATCATATGCCAAAGACTCTTCTCAGAAAAACCTGCTCCATATTCAACAGTTAATTGTCTCCCCAGTGCAGAGACAATTTCTTTCCCGTACTGTGCGCGTTCATTGCCGAGAATTTCGGTTTTGATACGTTTTCCAACATTCCAGTACAATGTGACCAACACAGTATTTGCTGTTTGTGCAAGATGCGATTTAGCTGATTCGATAAGAAGCCGAATATCACCAAAAAGACGTTCGCTAATAACGGCAGCAGGGGCTGTTTCTACTTTGAGTATATCAGTAGACTTATGAGAAAGCATCTTCATCTCGCCACCTCCCGCAACATTGTAGTAATTTCCTTCTCCAACGCCCTGATGTCAGCCTCAATGATGGCGCGCGGGTCGTATGCGTGTGTCTTTTTCCCGCCCTCCCTATCCATATCAGGCGTCACAAGTTCCACAGGCGGGTTATTGCAACGCTCCTTCCCCTTATGGTCGTACTGTTCGATGGGCTTCTTTTCCAATTTACTCCTCTTAGACATTCTAAACTCTATTATTGTAACTGCAAGTTAAATATATTCTCTTTTTAAATCTAACATCTGTACCCATCTGCGGTTTTTAACAACCAAGATAATCGCCCTGTATCCTCACGACCTCGGTGCTGTCCTTTGCATTGGAGTACCTTTCCAGAGGCTCCTGGTTTAGTTCCAAAAATATCGGCCCCCATTTGAACTTGTTGAGGATGAGCGCTGCCTGCTCTTTTTCCCCTAAAATGTAAAGCGCAGCTGCAAAAGCCTCAACCGTGCTCAGCTTGAAAGGCTTCCCGAAGTTAACAGCATTGGCGGCAAGGAGGTAAGGGAGGGCACGATGCCTGAGCCTGAGTTTTTGCAGTATCGGGAACACGCGTTCCACTTCCACCCATGAGCAGTCAAGCGCTACGATGCCCCGCCTTGCGTCGTCCGCTGGTGAAAGCGCCTGCTCGGAAAATGGGTCAAGGAATATGGTTTCGCGGGGAAGGTCTTTTGGAGAATCATGCAATGTTGCCAGATTGAATCTTGCAAGTTTTTTTCCTGTGCACTTTTTGGGGTCGCACTGGCGGGCATGATAGAGGTGGAGGGGAATCATACGGTATAATTGATGGTAAAGGTTATTATCATTTCTTAATGCGGTCACGGACACCGCTTGAGCACAGGGAATTTCCCCGTGACCTGTGCGGCTCTATGATTCACTCCTCTCCTTTTCACGTACCTTCTGACTTTATCCCTGTACTGCGACCTTAACGACGACCTTGAAGACCCGTGATGGTTTTCCCGCCGCCATTCTGGGCGCATGCCCGTCCTCGGGATATAACACCGCGAGCTGTCCCGCTTGCAGATGGACAGGGGTCAGAAGGCGCTGCGGCACCGTGCCAAGACAGACGTCCCTGTCAGCGTTATACGGTTCGGTGATTGTCATGTGCTCAATTGGCGTCCACCCAATGATTTCCTCGCCAGACACGATGTACTGGACATCAAGGTATGCGCGATGGTATTCAATAGTGGGCGCATCCATGACCAGCGTTTCATACCGCTGTAGAAGCGCGAATACCTGCTGCCCATCGATTTCCATCCTGCCGTCTGCCATATTGTGAAGGTCGGGTCTTTGCAGAAAGTCGATTGCTTTACGGAGGGCAGAGGTCATCGCAACCTGCTTATCGATAAGGTTGAGACGGGTAACTATCATATGGTTTCCCTTTTTGCCTTTTTCATATCGTTCTTTTTATCCATATCCTTCTTATAAATTGGCATAAAGCCATTGTTTGAATTATAAACTATTTAAATGATTCCGGAAAAATCCGGAAGCTTTGGAAATCATACCATCACGTCTTTGAGCCCCGCCTCTTTTACGATATCAAGAGCCTGCTGGATCTCTTCCCTAGTAAGGCTCCGGTTAATCTCAGGATATTCGTAAGCCCTGTAATCAGGTCTGTACTGGAACATCAGGTTAAACCTGACTTTTGGAATGTTTTCCCCTGTCCACTTCACAATTTGCTTAGTACAGCATTCAAGATGCCCGGGAAGAACGAGTTGTCTCATGAGGATTTCCCCGCTCATGTAAGCCTGCCTGAAATTCCTGGTTACAACCTGCCAGTAATCGGGCGCTTTTGAATATTTCCGTGCGCATTCATCATTCCCATACCTGAAATCCCCGAGATAGACATCAACCACTCCTTCAAGCAAATGAGCAATCTCCAGAGAATAATACATGTTTGAATTCCATACCACGGGTACATTGACTTTTAGCGCGTTCAATATTTTCAGGATGGTATGGGTATGCGGGGTCGGGGTCACAAAATTCACATTTCTTGAACCGTAAGCTCGCCGCATCGTGATTAATCTGGCAAGCTCTTGCGGCAATATGGAAATACCGCTTTGCGGCGATGTCGAAATCTGCCAGTTCTGGCAGTAAACACAGGAAAAATTACAGCCTGTAAAGAATATCGTATGTGACGGAACAAGTTCAGGCTCCTCGCCATGATGCAGGAACTCGGCTGAATACCGCGAAACGGCATCCAGCCTGCAATAACCTGTTTCTTTCTTTTTGCGGTTTATCCCGCATCGCCTCTCGCAGAAATGGCAGCCCTGGAGAATTTTATCCGCGATAGCAACCTTCAGGTCAAGAAGCGATGATGCGGCTCGTTCCGGCACTTTTTCCATCGAGCTTATGCTATCTGATTTTCCCCGAAAAGACACCATAGCTTCCCTATGTAAATTCCAGAGTTCATCAAGACTTGAATCCTTGCTAAAATCTACATTTATAGAACGGGAAATAAGGAACTGTGAAGGAAGTTTATCCTTCATTACTTCAAAATATCTTGGAAGGTAGAGTGGGAGAGAGGATGTCATTTTCGTTGATTTTACCTATTACACCCTGACCTTTAATAAGGGCGTTGAGAACTTCTTTTCAATTCCCGCCCGGTGTATCGTGTTATAGGTACAGAACGGTATAATTCTCCCGTCTGGAGTGGCATAATGGACACCGCATCGCTTTATTCTTTCAAGGTCTATATTATATAAATCCATAAAATGCATGGCGCCTATAAAGAGTGTATGGCGGTGGAATTCTTTAGTAGCCTCTCCTGTCCCTTCCTTGAGAACGTCAATGAAAAGTTTTTTCACGTCAACGGATTTGGGTGCTTTTGCGGTATCGATGTACTTTGGCAGTATCGAAATCAGGCTGCCTATTCGTTTTATATTTCCAAGGGATTTGCCAAGCCATTTGTCGCCGTTCAATGCCAGTTCATTGATTTGTTCCAGAAGTCCTTCCACATCTATAAAGCGGGTTATAGGTATCATTTTGCCATTCTCGATATATACATATGTGCCTGTACCGCAATGGGGATGAACCGTGAATTCAATATTTGGAACACCCTCTTCAGCAGCAACGAAATGGGATATTGGCACCACAAAAGGAACCGGATAGAAGTCATCTGCTGTAATTGCTCCATTCGTCTGGGTTTCTATCAGCTCGAATAAATCAGGAATGGTTATTCTTTTTTCCATTCTCTCTTCCTTATTTATCCTTCCCGCAAAGGAAATCGGCTGGAAATTGATTCCTTTCACCG
>JBAQYK010000356.1:0-5507 GCA_049299995.1 Candidatus Methanoperedens sp. | reverse complement strand
GGTCATGTGCTCACTGTGAACAAGCTCCTTGACCTCCAGCAGGCAGGATTTAAAATAACCGTGCTGCTTGCGGATGTCCATGCGTATCTCAATGAAAAAGGAACCATGGATGAAGTCAAAAAAATCGCCGACTACAACAAGAGATGCTTCATCGCGCTCGGGCTTGACGAGAAAAATACAAATTTCGTTCTCGGCTCATCATACCAGTTAGAGCCTGAATACATGCTGGATGTGCTGAAACTGGCGCGCAGTACCACGCTTAACAGGGCGAGGCGCAGCATGGATGAAGTGAGCAGGGACGCCGAGAACCCCAAGGTCTCACAGATGATTTACCCACTCATGCAGGCGCTGGATATCGCTCATCTTGGCGTTGATGTTGCAGTGGGAGGCATAGACCAGCGAAAGATTCACATGCTGGCGCGCGAGGGCTTGCCTGAACTTGGCTTTGCGGCGCCGATATGCATCCACACTCCTATTCTTCTCGGTCTTGACGGCAAGAAGATGTCATCGAGCAAGGGAAATTACATTTCAGTAGATGACACGCCCGAGGATATAAAAAAGAAGATGAAAGGGGCGTTCTGCGTTGAAGGCGAGGTGAAGGATAATCCTGTCCTCTGCCTGTTCAAATTCCACATCATGCCGCGTTACCCTGAAATAACCATCAAGCGCCCTGAAAAATACGGCGGAGACCTGCATTATAACAGCTACGAGGCGCTTGAATCCGAGTTTGCAACAAAGGCGCTTCATCCGATGGATTTGAAGGCAGCGGCGGCTGAGTATATGAACGGAATACTTGAACCTGTGCGGAAGCTGATGGTGGAGAAATGATTACGCATATAGTTCTTTTTAAATTGAAAGACCGGAGTTCCGGAAGTGTTGGAAAAGCCAGGGATGTCCTGCTCGGCATGAGAGGCAAGATCCCGCAGTTGCGCCATCTGGAGGTCGGCGTTGATATACTTCACTCCCAGCGCTCATATGACATTGTGCTTATCACGAAATTCGATTCATTAGAAGAGCTGCAGGCGTATCAGGCGCATCCGGTACATGTAGAAGTGGCAGAATATATGACATCGGTAAGGGAATTTGCGGGAACAGTGGATTATGAGTCGGAATTGTAGAGTCCTGATATTTGATATTAAATAGTGTCCTAAGCTCTTATCAAAGCATTTAATAGGTAAGAAAGTAAGAAAGTAAGAATATGGCAACAGAAGTTGAGTTCACACGAATGTCCTCAAAAGGACAGGTTGTAATCCCTAAGAAACTACGCGAAGGATTTGAGGAAGGCACACCCTTTGCAATAGTCCGCGATAAGGATACCATCCTACTGAAACAGATAAAACTCCCGGGCATAAAGGAGTTCGAAAAACTCGTTGAAAAGGGAGTAAAAATCGCAAAAGAACGTGGAATTAAAGAAGTCGATGTTGATAAAATCATCCATAAGCATCGAGGAATAACGATTTAAAAATGCTGAGGATAGTTGCAGATACCAACATCTATATCTCAGCCTTTTTCTGGCGTGGAAAACCCAATAGACTGATCCATCTATGCTATGCGGGTAAGGCGAAATTGGTAGTTTCAAGGAAAATAATCGAAGAGCTTGAGAGGATACTTTTGACGGATGAAAAATTTAAGATGGAAAGGGAAGATGTGGCGCTAAATACCGAGATTATATTAAGTAATGCTGAACTTGTAGAGCCAAAGGCTACCCTTAATGTAATAAAGGAAGACCCAGATGACGACCGGATATTGGAGTGCGCTGTTGAAGGTGAGGCAGAATATTTAGTTTCTGGAAATAAACATCTTCTTAATATCAAAGAGTTTCAGGGGATTAAGATTCTAACCGCAAATCAGATGCTTGAAATTCTTGAGCCTGTCAGTAAGTGATTTGAAGAGATGATTTCGCATATGAGTCGGATTAGACGGATGATTCCGCCTTCAGAATGATGAAATTTTTCCTGTCAGTATAGATTATCTCAAATCCAAATTGTTTTGATATCCAGTCAAATGTATGCATACTGAAAAAACAGATGTGAGTGGGGTCGCTCGGATACCACCAGTCGCTGAAATCCGATGCTGCATCATGGAAGGAGGTCATAACTGCAAGGAAGCATCCCTGCCCTATAAGGGGACGGATTTTATGCAGCTCCGTTTTTACATCCCTGAAATGCTCAAAAACTTCTGTAGATATTACAAGGTCATACGAACCTTCAGGAAATTCAGGAAAAAAATATGGGTCAAAGACCTGGCAATCAAATCCCTCTCTTCTCATCAACTGCGCCAGCACAGGTTCGGGACCGCAGCCGTAATCCAGGACTGAATGGATGCCAGGGCAATATTTGTGTATAAGTTTAATCTTTTCCAGGAACATCCTTACATATCCTTCATTCAGAAGCGTGTTATCATGAAGCCTGTAACGCACGGCTTCATCCTGCGGTAAGAGATGGAATTTTTGGGGTACGAAAATCAGGTCGCATACCAGGCATTGCACGAAATGGCGGTTTTTCTGCGCTTTGCACGAGCTCAAAAATTTGAGCGGGGGAACCAATTCGCTGTTACAGAGAGGACATTTTAAGCCTGGCATAATGATTTATCTGTGGTTATCTGCGATTCCTATTTTTTTACTTTCTCAAGAAACTCCCTGTGCCTTATAAGCGCAGCCAGGGCTTTCACAGCCCGCTCAGGAACAGAGTAGTTAGGCAGGCAGCCGCTTTTCAGGATATCCACGCCTTCTTCAGTGCCCGCTCCTCCCATCCAGCATGCAATTACCGGTTTCGGGCATTTCCGTTTAATCTCCACCACAGCTTCTGCCGGCGGCATGGCGTTTGACATCTGGGTATGCACATAAATGGCTATCAAAGCATCCACATTCTTGTCCCGCAAAAGCGCTTTTATCGCCTCGCTGTAAATCGTGAAAGAAGTCGTGCCGGCGGTATCGACTGGATTTGAAGCGGATGCAAATTCCGGGATAACTTTTCTTATCTTTTCTTTTGTTTCTTCTGCCAGGTCAACTATATTGATACCATGCCTCTCGCACTCATCCGTAGCCACAATCGATGCTCCTCCGCCGTTTGAGAGGATTGCGACATTATTTCCCTTCGGGAGCGGCTGGCAGGAAAATGCAAGCGCGGCATCAAAAACTTCATCGATAGTATCAACGCGCAGTATTCCAGCCTGCCTGAATGCCGCCGAATAAACATCATCAGAGCCTGCTATAGAGCCCGTATGTGAAAAAACCGCCTTTGCGCCTCTTTTTGACCTGCCTGTTTTTATGGCGATTATAGGTTTTTTGGTACGGCGGGCAGCTTCGATAAACGCCTTTCCGCGCTTTATTCCTTCTGCATACATTGCTATGACGCCTGTTGAGGGGTCGCTATCCAAGTATTCTATCAGGTCAACATCATCGGTATCTGCCTTATTCCCCGTACTGATCACTTTACAGAGCCCAAGCCCCATATCTATTGTCCAGTCAGCTATAGCAAGACCCAGTGTTCCGCTTTGCGTGATGAAAGAAATCGGCCCGCGGCGCGGGAGCTGTCCTATAATACTGGCATTGAGGTTGAAAGGTTCGTTTACTATGCCGAGCGTATTAGGTCCTATCATTCGCATCCCGTATTTTCGAACAATGGATACGAGCTTTTGCTCAAGTGCCCCGCCAGCCTCTCCGCTCTCGCTGAACCCGGCGCTTATCACAACAAGCCCTTTTACACCTTTTTTCCCGCATTCTTCCACGACGGGCAGGACAAACTGCGCAGGTACTGCTATTACAGCCATTTCGACATCATATGGAATGTCCATAACAGAAGGATATGATATCATGCCCTGCACCACTTTTTCGTTAGGATTCACAGGATATACCTGTCCTTTAAAGCCGCTCAAGATGTTTTTAAGTAATCGTCCCCCCCACTTTGTCTCATTGTTGGACGCCCCGATGACAGCTATAGATGCGGGTTCGAATATCGAAGAAAGCATTTACTACATCCATTCCCTGTATTTCATGGCTCGCATTACCCTTTGTTTTGCAATGCCTAATGCTGTATCCCTGGGATATTTTTTTTCGCTGTATACTTTATCGAGGATTTCTTTTGTATTCCTGGAAATAGTGCTTTTAATCCTGTCAAGCGCCACGGTTTCTGTCCCGCCGTGATACTCAACGGATGCTGTTATCACTCCGCCGGCATTAGCCACAAAATCTGGAACAATCAGGACACCCCTGTCGTGAAGCAGCTTCTCTGCATTTTCAGTAATCGGGATGTTTGCCCCCTCGATTATCAATTTTGCATCCAGTACATCCGAGTTCGCTTCATTTATCACGTCAGGACGCGCGGCAGGAATGAAAATATCCGTGCTTACCATTAACAGGTCTGTGGTTTTTAAGACTTCCCCGTCTTTGTAATCTGTAACCGAGCCTGTGGATTCTTTGATCCGTATCAATTCTTCTATGTTCAAGCCTTTAGGGTTGTAAATAGTTCCTTTTGAGTCGCTTGCGGCTACGAGTATTACGCCTTTTTCTGAAAGAAAACGCGCAGCGGGTTTTCCCACATTCCCGAACCCTTCGATAGTGAGCCACGCCCCGTTTAAGTCAAGATTGATATAATCTTTCGCCACTTCCGTACATTCAGCCACTCCGTATCCTGTTGCGCCCATCTCGTCAAGCGGGATTCCGCCAAGTTCTCTCGGAAGCCCCACGGCGCGCGCCGTTTCGTCATAAACATACGCCATGCTGGCTTCATCCGTACCCATATCCGGACCGGGTATATATTCCAGAAGATTTTTTATTCCGCGGGCAAAAGTCCTTATCACCTGTTCTTTATTTACTGTTTTTGGGTCGGCTATAATCCCGGATTTTCCTCCGCCGTGGGGCAATCCTGCCATGATGTTTTTGTAAGTCATGGCGCGGGCAAGCCTCCTGACCTCTGTCGTGGTCACGTCAGGCGCCATACGCACGCCCCCGATAGCAGGACCGGCAGCCACATTATCAACAACAACAATAGCCTTCATTTTTGTTCTCGGTTCGTACAGATGTATAATCTTTTCAGGACCGATTTCATCTGCAAATTCGAATATTTTTTCGGTAATTTCCATTTGTTTCCTCTCCCGGTTGATAATGTAATTTTGGCTGGATACTAAATTAAGATTGTGGTATCCGGTCAGCCAGACCCAGCTCCTTCTTTATGCCCGTTATTTCTTCATTATTCATTTTTCTCGGGAAATTATAAATCTTTGAAAAAGTTTCATTCGCCATGGGACGGTTGCAGTCAGGGCAGCCCGAAGTCTGGAAAGCCTCGCCTTTCTCAATAATCAAGAGCAATAAATCGCTGCTCACACCAAAGTCCGTGAGTGTACCGTTTTTGAATCGCATATAAGAATAAGATGCAATTCCTTCCACAATCAGGTGCCTTGCAATTTGTACAGTGCGGTAATGCTTGATTGTGCTATCTTCGGTTTTATCATGGAAATTTCCCTGGGAACCCGGAATATGAGTATATGAAAAAAGCGCAATATTCACT
>JBAQYK010000355.1:0-1721 GCA_049299995.1 Candidatus Methanoperedens sp. | reverse complement strand
GTGATGAACATCGTTGCCCTGGATGTTCCTGACCTTGAGGAGGTAAGGAAAGAACTGCGCCAGAAAGGGTGGATTACCTCAATAACGCGAACCCCGAGAGCAATGAGACTTATAATAATGCCGCATTTGGGTGAGGAAACTCTTGAGCTGTTTATTTCTGACTTTGGAGAATGCCTCAGGAATAATAAAAAATAAGAAAAGAAGGTATTGTTTTACCTTCTTCTTGCCAGTACAGCTACCAGAAGTGCCGAAATTGCTATTAGAGCCTCAAACGCGGGTGTTTTTGGCGTTGGTGCTGGCGTTGCTGTCGCTGTGGCTTCTGCTTCGACAAATTTATGTATGCCTTTTGCATGCTGCCCTGCCCATGCCTTATTCTCATCGTTATGGCATCTCAGGCACGTCCATTCCAGCGTCAGATATCCATTAGCAAATTTTCCATCGCCAGTAAACATCTTTGCGCTGGTGTCTGTGTTTATCTTGAACAGATGCGTCTTTACGTCAGCTTTGAACTTTGCCTCATCTCCCGTCGCCGATTCTCCTATTGCAGGCATGTGGCAGTCTATACATTTAACACCATTTTTCTGCATTGTGCTTCCTGTGAAATCAGCATTCTGCTGTGCATGGCATGTTGAGCATTGCGCCTTTATACCTGCACCTTCTGTCGGGTTTGTCTGCCCGATATGCGAGCCTTTGTGCGGGTCATGGCACTGGACACAATTAAGTCCTTTATGCGGACTGTTAAGCATCTCTGGGTATTGTTCATGATGGTCGATGAATTTTCCGTCTTTTGCAATTATCTTTGTATCATCGGCACCTCTTGTGTGACAGGCTCCGCACATTGCGGCTGAGTCATTCTTTATGATGCCCACGCCTTTCCCACCGCCCTTTGCTACATGCACGCTGCCGGGTCCGTGGCAAGCCTCGCAGCCTATAGACTTCTCTTCCCACGTTCCAACTATACCTTTCTTGTTATCCTGGTTTCCTGCAAGAGAATAGCCAGTTGTATGGCAGTTTCCACAATCAAATTTCAGGGTCTGCCCGGGTTTATAATCAACCCACTGCTTTGTAGCAATGTTATACTGGTTTGAGCCGTTTTTGTCCCTGTTAGCCCCTGTCTTTGTGATTATATAACCGTTGATGTCCATGTATCTTGACTTCCAGCCCCAGCCGCCTATAACCAGATATATATCGTTGTAAGTATATCCGTCAGGCGCCGGTATAGCTGGCGAATTAAAAGCCTGTTCTTCAGCCGGCGTATTCAATTTATACGGATGCCCGGATGTCTTCCAGTCATTATAATATGACGCATGGCACGTCTTACATTTTTCCGACCCTACATACGTCGATGCCGGATCGGGTTTCGTTACCGGAACTTTATGTTCCCCAATCACGTAGTCTTTTGCATATACCTGCTGGGTGGCTATGGAAAATAGCATGGCAAATATAAGCAGAAGGCAAATATTTTTTAAATATTTCATGAGAAATTACCCTCCTTCTTAGTAATAAATAAACGTGTTTTTATTTAAAGTTTTGGGGGTGCATGGCTGTGGGAAAAAAATAATATCCTTTATACCAATAAATAACTTCAACGACAAGCTTAATCCCACCCGACACCCCTCACCCGATATATCCCAAATCCTCCTCTTTTCTCTTCTTTTCCTGTATCTCTTTCAAATACCTCTTAAACCCTTCATCGAATTTCTTTGCTTCACTCTCTATCC
>JBAQYK010000354.1:0-2283 GCA_049299995.1 Candidatus Methanoperedens sp. | reverse complement strand
TGGTGAAAGTGGCGGCAAAAGGCTGGTGATCGCAGAAGCAGTTTATCAAAGGGGCACTTAGGTTCAAATTCGCAACCTGAAGTCGGCAATAAGCTACGTGCCATTAAAAAGCTTTTCCTGAATCGACCATCCAAATCAGCTGACTCAACCCTGATCCATAATGTGGGATGCCAGTATATTGAGAATTCTTATGTTCAGATACTCAGCTAAAAAGGTGCTATGAAATGTTTTCCAGCCGCAGCAAGAGCAAGAAAAACTTGCATGTACTTCTGTCCAGTACTATCCCCACAATAAGTGCTCCTCTGGATCTCATTGTTGAGAAGCTCTATGATTTCTATTTCCTCCAAGAAGCAGCTGAAATCAAGTTCTCTTTGAGGTTAATTGGCACAGGCAACAGAGATTCATCAACACTTCTAGTGATGGAAGCAGGGAAGACACTAAACGGGGTTCTTTTTAAGAAACCACATCATTTTGTAGAACCAAAGATATCAAGAAGGGCGTCTGATCTAGGACTCGGCCCCTATGTGTTTTATTCTGACACCGACTTGATAATTGAGGAATGGTTCGACTCCAGTCGCAGTTGGAGAAACCTAGCAGAAATCAACAACCTCCCACCTCCAAGACAATTTGCAAAGGAAGTCTTAAACAAATACTACACTATGCTTGTACATAAGACAGTACATGCGTTTGACTCTCTGCCTAACCACCTCTTCGTATTGGAATTCGATGGCATCGACTTTCGATGGATTGACTGGGGAAAACCCAAATATCTAGATGCGCCAGCCGCAACATCCCACTGGAGGACTGCTGATCATTTCTCCGCATTAATTGAGATTCTTGCACCGCTTCAGAATGGGCCGATGTACTATTGTGCCTTGGTTTCTGAGATTAAAACTATGGTTGACGTTGAGCGCAGGATCTTCTTTGAGGGCATACTAGCACAGGTTCGACGTGATTTAGAAAACCCGAATAGCTTTTCGTATTCTAGAAACATACTAGCCCCAAAATGGGTGTCATTCTTTAATAATGCTGACACACTCCTCGATTTTGATAATTTGCATAGCTATTGAAGACTGGCTCTAGCTTTCTAATCAAATGCTTTATTCTTAGCCCCTATCTCTTTGCAGGTATTTTAATCTTGCGAGACTCGCATCTATTCTGCTCCGCAATAATTCATGTCTTTCATTTCGCTTCCAAGCCATCAGCCTTTTTACCGTTCCAGTATCCCCGATTCTTCCAAGTGCTGCAACTATGTATAATTTCATTCGAGTAGTATTTGCATTAGCGTACTTTTCTTCAATAATTCTCCTACATTCAAACAAACCTAAGCGTCCGGATACATATATACAATATTTTGCTAATCTCGGAATCCCATATTGGATCGTTTCTTTAACTACATCTTGAATATCTTTTTGGAAGCAGGCAATCGAATCGGTCTGGATATCGTATAACAACTTGCATTTATCTTCTTTCCCTGTGTCCACGGATGAGCTACAATATCGTTCAATATTGCTTAGAAAACGCCACAGATGCTCCTCGCGGCCCCTTGCAAACAATGCCTCAGCGATACGTCCAGCTACGCCAATATCGATCTCAACGTCCATTGCGTTAGACAGTATTTCTATGGCATAATTATTGGGCCACCTACCAATGGTAATAGCACAATTCATACGCGTGTTAATTGAATCGTTATGCAGCAATTCTGTTGCAAATATGTCGACAACCATCTCATCATCCATTTCCCCAAGTAGAAAGGCGTCGACTTGCTCCGTCCAATAATCTTTACAATATCTTGTGCAATTAATTGGAACATTGCTCTTAAGGTCGCTGGCTAGAGCAAATGCAGTGAAATACTCTCTAAAGGACTCGTGGCTAAATCTTGCCATGTCTTTGTCCTCGTGCAAATTTAGGAAGGCACTGCCATGGATAGACCTCCAGGCGTCAAATCCTGCCTCGTACCCCGTGACACGCAAAAACTCTTCATTGAAAAAAGATATCTTTACAATGTCAGTGTCATGAACGTACATATGATAGGCTATGCCCGCTAACAATGAGAATGCCTGCTCTTCATTGATGATTCCGGAGTGAGTATTCAGAAGATTATTGTAGATCCAATTGCGTATGTAGATGCGATATATCACAGTAGATGATACCGTTTTCTTAATATTCATATCCATTATTAAAGCCGCCGTATCGATGATCATATGTAAAAAGATAGGGGTTCTGGCAAGTTCCTTAAGGTTATATGTATCCTCAATCCACCTAACCAGATCAGCATTTACG
>JBAQYK010000353.1:0-2277 GCA_049299995.1 Candidatus Methanoperedens sp. | reverse complement strand
CGATAAGGGTGGAATTGACTGTCCCGAAAAAGGAAGCCGTGCTCGTAATCGATGGTCAGTACACACGGAAACTAAAAGAGGATGATACCATAGTCATAACGAAGGCTGATAAGCCAGCCAGGTTTGTGAGGACGGCAGAGGGCGGGTTTTACGAGAAGGTCAGGAGCAAGCTTGCGTAAATATACAGGCATTGGCATTAAGTCCCGGTTCGTTGACTGCGAACTATAGGCGTCTTTCATCCTCCCGAAAGGCGATATGAAGCCAAAACAACATGTTAAAATCTAAATACTAAATATGCATATGAATGGGTAAGGCATGTCTGATAATAGGTTTTAGATAAAAAAATCGTTTAGTGAGGTACAAGATATGGAAAAATTACATCTACCAATAATCATCGAGGTCGATGAAGACGGATATTATATAGTGAGTTGCCCTTCATTCAAAGGTTGCCATTCATACGGTGAAACCATAGATGAGGCACTAGATAATATAAAGGAAGTCATAGAGATGTGCCTAGAAGAAACAAAGGTTGAAGAGTTAAATAAATTTGTAGGGTTTAGAGAAATGGAAGTTGCTCAGTATGCCTAAACTTCCTGTATTCAAAGGCAAAGAACTTATAAACTTCTTGGAATATTTAGGTTTTAAAGTTACTCGGACTAAAGGTTCTCACTCACGGTTAAAATCAGAAGATGGAAGGGCGACCAGTGTCCCTGTTCATGGAAATAAGGATGTCCCTAAAGGGCTTCTCCGCAAGATAATACGGGAAGATTTGGAAATGGGTTTGGAAGAATTTACCGAACTGTATTCAAATTACAGAGGAAATAAATAACAACTTTTTTTGAGGGAAATCCTGCGCCTGAAAAGAAAAGCAAAAGCCTACAAACCATCGATGTCCAAACCAACGAGCATCCAAGTACGGATGTCCAGTTTTCGAAAACAGTGTCGTTGACTGCTCTTATACATTCGTTCTCATGCTCCCGAAAGACAATATGAAACCATGGTAATCACAAAAACCCAAAATTCGGTGCGCCTGAGGCAATCCAAATATGCTCCCGATAATTTTCCTCCTGTCTCAAGCATACTGCCCAGCCACAAAACCTGAAGTCCACGCCCACTGTAAATTGTATCCCCCAAGCTGTCCTGTCACATCGATAACCTCGCCTGTAAAATAGAGACCTTTGACCTTTCTTGACTCCATTGTTTTGGATGAAAGTTCATTCGTATCAATTCCGCCAAGCGTGACCTCAGCCGTTTTGAAATCTTCTGTAGAATCAGGTTTGAGCCCCCAATTATGAACCTTATGGGCGATAGCCTTGAGTTCTTTTTCATTATATTGATTGACCGGTTTTGACTGGATATTTAAATCGCACCATATCTTTGCAAAGCGCGACGGCAAAAACTCAGAAAGTATGTTATGCATATCGATTTTACTCTTACCAAGTTGCCTTGCAATAAAAATTCCATATATGTCAAATTCAGGCAACAGGTCAATAACAATGGTATCCCCCTCTTTCCAGTACGAGGAAATTTGAAGTATTGCAGGACCGCTGAGTCCCCTGTGAGTAAAAAGGATGCTTCCGTGAAACTCCATTTTGCTGCATTTGATAGCTGCATCAATCGAGATGCCGCTTAATTCGCCAAATATTTTCATGTCTTTTTGGGAAAAAACAAAAGGAACAAGCGCGGGTTTTAGCTCCGTGACTTTAAGACCGAACTCTTTTGCTATTTTGTAGCCTAAGCCCG
Organism: Candidatus Methanoperedens sp.; assembly: GCA_049299995.1. Taxonomy (GTDB): domain Archaea; phylum Halobacteriota; class Methanosarcinia; order Methanosarcinales; family Methanoperedenaceae; genus Methanoperedens. The sequence goes on along the minus strand of JBAQYK010000353.1, from coordinate 534 downwards.
AAGCTCCTATCTGAGGATAAGACGCTCCGCCGGTAGCAATAACAAGCGACTCCGACTCAAAAATTCCATGTTCAGTCGATACTATAAACGTCTCTTCTTTTTTCACTGAAAGGATGTGGCAGTTTAACATTATGTTTACTCCGGCATCATTACATTCCTTCTCCAGCATTTTTGTTATATCCTCCGAGCTTCTGGCGCAGAATAATTCGCCATGTTCTCTTTCCTCATATTTCACGCCATGTTTTTCAAGCAGGGCAATGAAATCGTCCGGTGTAAAACGGGAAAGTGCGGATTTGCAAAAGTGAGGATTATTTGATATATAATTCGCATGGGATGCATTGATATTCGTAAAATTACAGCTTCCGCCTCCGGAAATGCGTATTTTTTCCCCGGGTTTTCCGGCATGGTCAAGAACAAGTACAGAGCGACCTCTTTTTCCGCATTCAATGGCACACATCATGCCTGATGCGCCGGCTCCGATGATGATAACATCTTTTTTGATCATATTTTTCATGGGTTGCATTCAGGTTGTTT
>JBAQYK010000352.1:0-2536 GCA_049299995.1 Candidatus Methanoperedens sp. | reverse complement strand
CAAAAAAAATTACCAGAACTTCCACCACGGTTTTTTCTCACCCATACCCACAGGTCCGCTTTTGCGGTATTTTTCTGGCTCTGAATCAAATGCTTTCTTGCATCCGGGCGCACAGAAATAATAGGTCTTTCCTTTATATTCTGACTTGTACTGTGCTGTATTTTCATCTACCTGCATTCCACAAATTGGATCTATTTGCATATTTCTCATTTCTCCTTATTATTTTATTTATATATCTACTTTACGTTTAGTGTAAAGTAAGTATCTTATGGCGGAAGCGATGTATTTGTTCCAACGCCCCTGCCTGAATACTCATCATCGATTTTCTTCCTGACTTCTTTCAGCGAATATCCTTTCATCAACATGTCCCTTGCTTCCAGTGTTATATCGTTGCACAGTTTGCATTCCGATGCATGCGGCTCATAGCTGCCGTCAGGCTTTATGTAGCAGTCCTTCAGGCTTTTATGTGACAAGAGCTTATCAGAATGCTGCATGTTGGCGCAGCCGCAATAGCAGGCAAGGTACATGAGTTTATCCTGATTCTGGGCTGCATAGATGTATGCTTCTGCCACACGCCCGGTTTTCTGGGCGAAATCCGGAAGTTCAAGTTTTACTGGTTTATTATTATTCCAGCTTGCTGGTTTTTCGCCAGGAGTTTTGTTTATTGTTTGTGCGTCACCGGACATAAAGTAGGCGATTATTAAGAACGCAGCAATTGCAATTGCACTGAAAATAAATTTTGATTTCATATCATCCTTCTTGTTATATTATCAACAGTATCACGAATCCCATAGCTACCATAAACGAGCCCATCAGAAGTTTCACCCTTGCTTTGTTCCTGGACTGCCACGAAATCATTTTATCAACCACGACCCTGTTTGAGGAAGCGAGCAGCACAGCTACAAGGGGTACGACAAGCATCAGGTTGTAGAGCAAAAGGTACAGTACGCCCTGGGCAAGCGTGGATTGCAGCGACAACAACCCTATTACTGCAAGATATATACCACCGCTGCATGGTACTGTACATAGACCGACAAGGACTCCAACACCAAAAACACCCGGAGCCGATGTTTTTTTTATCCAGTGGTTTACCGATGTGTGCAAGCTTTTAGGCATTGCCAATCCGAAGCTACCTGGTATAAAGTAGTCCTTCATCACGACAACGGTATCATGGAAATAAAAGCGGCTGCCTTGCCAACTGCATGCGTTGTGGAAAAGAAGGATATGGCGCTCAGGATACCCACGCCTATTAACACGTAGGTTACGAATATCCCGCTTATGTATATCGAGCCGATTTTTAATAACCCGTACCTGTAATTAGCTTGCAGTTGCAGCATGCCCATGGTAAAGGTTATGAAAAGCAGTAATACGGCAAACGCACACGGGTTAAAACCGTCAACTAATCCTGCAACAATCACAAGGAGGAGGGTTAATGTCTGCGGGTCGAATGACATTATACTTCCTTCAAGCCACTATAAGTGTTCCATGCATGTTGGGATTCTCTCTTCCACCGCAGCATGAGTCGCAGTACCAGTGATATTCTCCGGGTTTTATGGGTGTGAATGTGAACACCTTCTGGCTTTCGGGTAAAACTGTGATATTCACATTCGCTATCACACTCGCCAGACCTTCAGTAAGCATGAAGTTGTGAATGCCTCCGCCGTCACTGTGATGTGAATTGTCCGGGTTGATAAGGTTTATGGTAACAGGCTGCCCTGCCTTTGCCCTGATTATATTGGGTTCAAAGCCTGCCATGGTGATGGTCATTTTTATGGCGTCTTTGTCCACAGGCTCCAATGCTGCTGATTTGCTTATGATCAAATATAGTGCAGCGCCGAAAATCGCAATAACGATAACCATGAACAAAATGCTCATGATTGGCAATTTTTTCGTTTGTTTTTCTTTCAACATTTTTCCTTTATGCTTTTTTGATCTTGACACTCCAAACCCTCCTGATTAATTTTAGTGGTCTTTGTTTGCGTTTCATCCATTCCTTTTAAAAGTTCAGGCTTGCCTTTATTTTTTATTTTATCTATTTTAATAAATATCTGGATCGCTTTCTGCCTGTATTCCTCCATTAATCTCATGTACTCTTGCGATTTTAGAGCCCCCGCATGTTTTTCAAATCCGTGGATTGCCTGGAAAATCTGTCTTTTCTCAAGCTCAAGTTCATCCATAGTGTATTCTTTTATTCTTCCCCTGAAGAGCTTACCCCTAAAACGGTATATTAAACCAATCGAAAACAAAGAGAACAATGCAATTCCTGCGTATAGATAATCCGACTCCTGCGTTATTTTAACAGGAATACTGACGGTCTCCCCTGCTTTGAGATTATTAAAAGCAATGACTTTATATTCATTTCCGGCAAGTGTCAGAACCTCATATGGCACATCCAGACTCGTTCCACCTTTTTTATCAACGAACATCGAAAGAGAAGTGGTATTATATATGGCGCTTTTATTGAACGTATATTCTGAACCCTGGGGAATAATTGTATACGATATCTGCATCTCAAAGTTATCCCCTGGCTTAATGG
>JBAQYK010000351.1:0-11449 GCA_049299995.1 Candidatus Methanoperedens sp. | reverse complement strand
CCCCATAACGCTGCGGGATGTTGCAAACTCACTCAAGACTATTAATAAAACCTTCAATACCACCATTATATTCGTCAGCCATCATGTGGATTTCATAAAGGAAGTGGCGCAGAGGGCGATATTGATAGATAAAGGGCATATTGTCAGGGACGGGGAGCCAAAGGAAGTTTGCAATGAGTTTATCAATGCCAGTAATGCGCGATACCTTGTCAAATGCCTTGATGATTAACTCTATAAATAACCTTAAATGACCTCAAAAGGCACAGGTATGAAACTTTGATAAACCCGTCTAAAAAGGATGAATATCTTTGGGTTTATCAAACCGGAAACACTCCTGAAAGCCATGTTCAGGGATAACTATTTGTTATCCTAATAACATTTTTTATAAAATGACAGGTTCAGCAAAAAAATCATTGGCATACTTGGCAATAGTCTTTATTTTGTTATTTATAATAGCCGGCAGCTTCTATCTAATCATGGGAGGCAAGGATTTTGGTATCTCGAAAAACAGGATTGAAGTGATATATGTGCAGGGAGTGATGCTCACAGGCAGTATTCCCACAGGATTCGGAATAGCTACGTCCGAGGAGATTACAAAAAGCCTGAAGGAAGCATCCGAGGATGAAGGAGTCAAAGCAATCGTGATGCGGATAAACAGCCCCGGGGGTTCTCCCGCAGCTGCTGAAGAGATTGTCTCTGCAATGAAAAAAATTAAAAAACCCATCGTAATCTCCATGGGCGATGTGGCTGCAAGCGCAGCCTATTATATCAGCGCCCCTGCCGACAGGATTATCGCCAACCCCGATACCATTACAGGCAGCATTGGGGTGATATGGGAATTCCAGAACAGGTCAAAATTCTATGAAAAAGAGGGAACTTCGTTCTATATAGCAAAATCGGGCGAGATGAAGGACATGGGGGGAGACTGGAGAGGATTATCTGATGAGGAAAAAAGGTTTGCCGACCAGACCATAGAAGAAGCATACAGCCGTTTCGTGAAGGAGGTAGCCGATGACAGGAATCTCTCTTTGAGCAAAGTGAAAGACCTTGCGGACGGCAGGGTATATACAGGCGCAAAAGCTAAGGAACTGGGACTTGTGGATGATTTCGGAAGCCTCGATGATGCCATAGACGTTGCTGCTTCACTTGGCGGGATAGAAGGAAAACCTGAAGTTACCTATGCAAATAAGCCGTCGCTTTCACGGTTGTTATTCGGTGAGGAGAAAACAGGCTCTTCCGGATTTACAAGCTATTACTACGAGAGCCCTTATGGAAGATTGCTTTCGATATTGCAATAACTCAAATCTGCGTTTTTCGCCATGGTTTAGGGGAATGTTTCCTGATTGTTTCTACTTTTGTTTTTAGTTCTTCTATTAAGCCCTCTTTTACCTCATCTGAATAACAATCATACCGCGCCGCAAGGGATATTTTCGAGGCAAGTGTTCTTGCAATCTTCCCGCGCTGCCATCGTGGTGCAGTGTTCACAAGCGGGTGCCTGAATATAACGCCGTGTTTAGGCGATGGCGCTTTGCCTTTTAAGTGTTTGAAAAGCGCGTTGTTCGCGCCTATTACCTGTACTGTGCTTGACGGCATGGAAGCCAGCCTCTCAAGACTCCCTGCAATACTTAAAAGCCGCGCCCCGAGGATGTGTCCTGCGATGTTCGTGAGATTCGGCGCGATTCCGGGCATATTTTCATTCAGGTATTCTTCGATGGAGATACGCGTGCTGTACAATCCGATAAGAGATGAAGCCAGGCACTGCATGGGTTTTATGTCAGTTTTTTCGGTACTTTTAATTTCGATTATATGCCTGGCAAGTTCTTCACCTTTTAAAGCAGTTTCGTGGAAATTAAGCATGTACCATTCTTTTAGCCTTTCGCCAAGGATGTTGTTCGTTTCATCAACATCGTCAATAGCTTCGACTGCGGCTATAATCCGCCGTTGGGGCGTTACAGCCTGTGCGATGTGTTTTTTTGCAAGCGCTATGTTGAATTCATGAAGCAAGCGGTCGTACTCGTCGTATGATTTCACGAAGCCGTATTTTACAGCAATGTCGCGAAGGTTCTCGCCACCAACTTTGCCCCTCAGCAACGATGAGTCTTCGTATTGTTTTATCAAGGAGCCAATGTCTTTTTGGAATAATTCGACATCTGTTATTTTTCCTTCATCGAGTGTGAAGCTCCCGAACCATGTTATTACTTGCATGGGCTAATCTTCTCCCTGATAGTACTAAAGTTTTTACAGTTTCGGTGACCGTTACATTACTGTCGGTGCAATCAAGGCAAATCGATGAAATAAATAGTTCACAATAATTTTATATTACCCTGTTGCCATTATATGGATAACGCTTTAAGCGTGAGGTGAAATTATGGAATTGGTAAATGCAATTGTAGGGATTATACAGTTGGTTATCTCCATTATACTTGCAGTCGTTGCTCTGTATATTGGTTTTTCTGTACTTGGAAAGATAACTAAAGGAATAGATGAAGAAAAAGAGATCGCTAAAGGTAATACCGCAGTAGGCATCCTTGTTGCATCGGTGTTTTTTGCAATAGGCATCGTGGTACAGTCGGGTGTCGCAGGAATATCCGGAGGCATTAAAGCAGCTCAAGCATCGGATGGAGGTTTCCTGTCCGCAGGCGGCTTGACAGCAATCGGATTGAGCATACTCCAATTAATACTCGGAATAGTGCTTGCAATCGCAGCAATATATCTCGCACTGAACATACTCGACAAGCTGACTAAGGGAATCGAGGAGTTCGAGGAACTCAAGAAAGGAAACGTGGCTGTAGCACTGGAAATGGCTGGTGTAATAATCACAACGGCGATTATCATACAGGCGGGCGTACAGGGTATTACAGCAGCGTTAATCTAAACTTTTCTTTTTCTTTTATTTTTTCTAATTTATTAACTTTTTATTATATTGCATTTTTTGATTGCTGATTAGTTTCACCCCGCTTACATCTTGTATATGTCGTGAAGATTCTTATTGGGAGCAAGGAGTAATGAGATTATGGAATTAACCATTGAAAGAATAGATACCGGAAGAGATTGTAAATATATGCAGAATAGCCAGGAATGTCCCTCGTTTGTCATAAGGGAAGCCTCGGGTCTGGACTACGCTTGCGCTGCGGTGCTGCTCCGGAACCTCGGAGAAAGGAAAGAGACCACATCGCTTGAGAGAGAAGCACTGTCTGCTGCTATTCGCCTTCTCCAGCGCGATATCGAGGCTAAAAGGCAGTAATAAAGGTATATGAAATGAAAGGGTCGCTCAATAAATAAACTCTTATATCCCACCTTTAACAATCCAACCATGTGATTTCATGAAACCAATAGAAAAGGCGGAAGGCATCGGTGGCATGCTCACAGCATTCAGGAAACTTGCGCGCGGAAGGAAAAAGATAACCTTCATCGGCTGCCCCGGATGGTGCAACCCCTTCGCTGAACTTCTGGGCTATGTGCTGCGGGATGCAGGCAAAGAAATGGTCTTTATCCCGAATCTTCAAAAGGACATGGCAGTGAGCCTGGTATCCACTGATTATGGATTGCAGCTCGGGAAAAAAGCAGACCCTTCTTCAAATACTGTCGTACTGCTCGGCGGGCTTGCGATGCCAAAAATGGAAGTGGATGTCAATGGCTTAAAGAAAATGATCGATGAAATTACAGAGGGACATCCTGACAGGCAAATCCTTGGAGCCTGCATCGGCGGGGTTTTCCAGAAGGCAGGCTGGGATAAATTGATTGATTTTGACTATCTTGTGGATGCGGATATGGAAGTCACAACATACGGCTTCAAGTAGGGATTTTATGAATAAGCTTGCAAACCTGTTTATTAAAACAAGCCTGGTATACCTTGCCATAAGCGCAATACTCGGGGTGTTGATAATCCCGGGTCCCGGATACAGTTTCATGCATTCACATTTTGCCCTGGTAGGCTGGGTATCGTTTTTGCTCTTTGGCATATGTTACGAGATTATACCCCGCTTTACAGGCATGCCATTATTTTCCGAAAAACTTGGGCGAATACAATTCTGGCTTGGTAATATCGGTTTGGTGGGATTGTTTTTTTCGTATCCCTTTATGAAAATGTACATGGTGAAACAAAAAGATTCCTCGGATGCCTTGTTGATGGTTATGATATTCGGAACAATTGTGGCAATTTCGTTTTTTATGTTCATATACAATATATGGAAAAGCATGGAGAAGATAAGTTTGTGGAAGTAAATATCAGGTACGCCGGATTAGATGTATGGTGATATGAATGGAATGGGAACCCGAAGCAACTGAAGAACTTGAAAAAATCCCCGAACATGTTCGCAGTATGGCGAAAATGGGCATAGAGATGTCGGCAGGAAAGAAGGGTAAAAACAAAGTAACCATTGATGATGTAAAGGCAGCGGCTTTACAGTTTGGTTCTTTAATGAAAAAAGATGAAAAGACCACGAAGATCGCAGTTGTAAGGTGCGATATAGTGAGCGAGACCTGCCCCGGAGTTGCATGCTTTAAAGCGTTCAATAAACGAAAGGTGCATTTTGAGGGATACGGCAAGGATGCGGAGATAATAGGTTTTTTCACATGCGGAGGATGCCCGGGCAGGAGGGTTTTCAGGCTCGTGGATAGCCTTCTCAAGCACGGCGTTGACGTTGTCCACCTGAGTTCATGCATGCTCATGGAAAGGGGCTATCCGAAATGCCCGCATATCGATGAGATCAGGCAGATGATACTTAAAAAGGGCGTGAAAGTGGTGGAAGGCACACATCACTGAAAGAGGAACAGTACGTTTAAGTGTGAAAAAGATAGTAATATTTACATAAAGTAAGAAAGCTTTATTAATGTTCGTCAACATACGAATAAAAGAGGAATTATGACAATAACAAAAGATATGACAATAGAGAAAGTAGTCACAGAGTATCCTGAAAGCATGATGGTATTCATGAGGCACGGGCTGCACTGTGTTGGGTGCCATGTGTCTGCGTTTGAGAGTATCGAAGACGGCGCATTGGCGCACGGTATTAACGTGGATGCGCTGGTGGCAGATTTAAATAAAGTCGCATTGGCAAGAAAGACAAAAGCCTGATATCAGGCTATAACCCGCGTGCCGGCAATACCGAGAAGGGCTGGCAGTGCCATGTCAAGACTTGTAATAATCGCTCTTTTCCCGCCTTTTTTTATGAAACTGAGGGCTGCAAGAACCTTCGGTTCCATGCTGCCTTTCCCGAAATGTCCTTCTTTTATGTATCGTTCTGCCTCTCTAACTGTCATTTCATCAAGGTCAAGCTGGTTTTCTTTTCCATAATCCAACGATGCTTTTTCAACATCTGTCAGGATGAGAAAAATCTCAGCCCTGACAGCAGAAGCAAGGAGGCTGCCTGTCAGGTCTTTATCAATCACTGCCTCAACCCCCGCAAGCATGCCATTTTTCCGGATGACAGGAATTCCGCCTCCGCCAGCCGCAATCACCACTGCCCCTTCCTGAACGAGTTTTGCGATTATTTCCTCCTCCACAATTGCCACAGGCTCGGGAGATGGGACAACCCTGCGGTAACCTTTTTTATCATGTATCATCTGTATGCCCTGCGCAATCATTGCCTGCGCCCTTTTTTCAGGATAATAAATGCCAATCGGCTTTGTGGGGTTATCAAAGGAAGAACATGCCTCATCCACTATGACCTGCGTCAGTATAGTCACTACCTGCTTTTTGATTCCCTTTTCTTTCAACCTGTTGTCAAGCGATTGCTGTAGCGAGTACCCGAGCATTCCCTGCGTTTGCGCGCCGCATACATCCAGCGTCTGTGGATGAACAAGACCGCATTCTTCCTGCATCGCAAGGATATTACCTATCTGGGGACCGTTACCGTGGGTCAGGACAACATCGTAGCCTTTCCGGATAATCTGGGCAATTTCCACGCAGGTTTCATCAATCATTCTCTGCTGCTCTATCGGGCTTCCCCTCGTGGGGTTCAATATCGCGTTCCCGCCTATTGCTATTACTATTTTACTCATATCACCCATAGGATAATAGCCAGACTACATCCAAAGCCATTCGTCTCACTTAATTCAAGTGCTTCTGCAAACTATCTTACTATTATTTTTGCGCGCATGCTGGAATGGATTGTGCACCAATAATCATATGTTCCAGCCTCGTTGAACGTATGGCTGAAGGTTTGTCCCTGACTGAGTTTACTGGAAGCGAAATCTCCGCTAGTCACAGTGTGCTCATAGGTATCCTTATTTGACCATGTGACAGTGCCCCCTTTGGCGACTATCACTTCGGGCGGGAAAAACATGAAATTTTCAATCCTGACTTCTACAGTTGCGGGTGGCGGCGGTGATGTTTGCTTCGGTGGTGTCGCTTTTTGCTGCGGCGCAGTGTCTGGCGCGGAAGTACAGCCACTTACCAGAACCACAAATATTAAAAATCCAATAAACCATATTTTTTTCATATGAAACCTCCTATAACGGAATATAACGATAACCACTATTTAATATCTTTGGAGTGGAATTTTATAAATTTTTTTAAATATTATAACATAAAACAGGAATATTTGAGTTTTTTCTCCTTCACTTTCCCAATTACCCTGTCAGCCATGCCCCCGGAAGCGAAAATGCACACATCAAAACCCCGCAGCGCAGCGAGCATGCCTGATTGTATTACATCAAACTCAAAATCGCATCTCTGCCCCATCCTGTTCATCAATACCTTTGCAGACGTACCCATCGCGCCTATTTTTTGATGCTTATTCTTATTGAGGATATCCTGAACTTTATCCATATCGGCAGCCCTTGAGCCGCCTTCAACAATCCCGGGGACCCTGATGATTGTAATATTGCCCGCAAGCTGCTGCAAATCCCCCATCACATCCCTTACCGCAATATCCTCGCCCTCATTTGCGCCAAACACGGCTTTTCCCTTAACTCCTGTTGAACCTTTTCCTGCAACCAGCATCCCATCCTTTATCTCAAGGCAGACCTCATCTCCGGCAGAGACCTCGCAGCCTGCTACCGCGCACCTGATGTTCATTACTTTTACATCAACCGATTCCATAAAATCAAGAACCGAGAGCGGTACTTCGCCTCCGGATATGCCGCGCGCCCTGAATTCGCGGTACGTCTGGATAATGACAGGCTGCTTCAATCCTGCGTCTGCAACCAGTTTTTCATCAGCGAAGATGTGCCTGGGAGCACCCGATTTGAAGACCTTTCCTTTATTAAGTATGTAAACGCGGTCTGCCCATGAGGCTGCGAGGTCTGAATCGTGGGTGGATATGATTATCGTTTTTCCTTCGTTGTTTAATTCATCCAGAATCTCCATCGTATCTGTAATCCCTGCGGCATCCATACCTGACGTGGGTTCATCCAGAACCAGGACATCAGGCTCCATGGCGACAACCCCGGCGATAGACGCTCTTTTTTTCTGACCTGCGCTCAGGTTCGCAGGATTTTTCCCGGCGAGAGCTTCAATGTCGAACCTCTGCAGCACCTCTTTTACTCTTTTTTGTATTTCCGCTGAATCCAGCCCGATATTTTTAGGACCAAACGCGATGTCGTCAAAAACAGTAGGCGCGAATAACTGGCTGTCGGGATCCTGAAATACAAGTCCTACGCGTTTCCTCACATTATCGATGTTGGATTTACTGATATTTTCCCCGAATACCTGTACTTCCCCCCGTGCGGGTGTAATCAGTCCGTTAAAATGACAGAATAACGTGGTTTTCCCGCTTCCGTTTGGACCCAGTACCGCGACTTTCTCGCGCTCATTAGCTTCAAAGTTTATACCCGACAGTGCATTCGTACCGTCAGCATAAGTATATTCAAGCCCGATTGTTTTTATTGCGCTCATTATTACCTCACAACAGCCTGTCAAATACAAACAGGACGAAAATCCCTGATGATGACAAAATTCCGAGAACCATATCCCTTTTATTTAACGGATGACGGTATATCGAATAACTTAAATCCGGCTTCCAGCAGCGCGATAGCATCGCCCTGTAAACCTCCTCGCTTCTTACGAATGCGCGCGTGATGAGCGCTCCGGATATAGAGGCGATGTTTTGCATCTGTATTGTAAACCCGGAGTTCCTTGAGAAGCCGCAGCGTGATTCCTGCGCCATTTTCAATTTTTTCCCCTCGCTTGAAAAAGTCCTGATATACCTGCTCATGAACGAACATATCTCAATCATGGTCTGGGGAAACCTGAGCCACCGCATGCTTTCAAGCATATCGTTTTCGGAGATTGTTAATACGAGGAGAACCAGTGCCGATGCAGATGCAAATACCCTTGCAAAAATAATAAAACCATAGTCAATCCCCTCTGCATATACTGACATAATTCCCAGGTCAATTTTATTTACGCCATAAAAAAGACCTTGGACAGCTAAGATAAATAAAGCCATAACGAGTGGAAAAACCAGTTTTTTAAGATAATCACGGATTACATTCATCTTTATCGCAATAACAACGCAGAGAGCCGCTATTACTATCGGGAAATACCAGTGTTTCATTAAGGTTACGGCAATTATCAGGAGAAACGAAACAAGTATTTTGACTCTTGAATCAATCGTTTTACCGCTATATTTTCCTTTTCCCTTTTTATTCCGAAGATACCTGCCTATTATCAATGAACTGAAAAAGGCGATTGTAATCACGATTCCGTTCAAGGGATCGCGGGTAAGCCAATCCAGCATCAGGTTTTCCTCCACCCGTTCCAGAAATACCCTGTAACCAGACCGCCTGTAATACCCACAATCGCAAAACCAAGGGGCTCGCCAAGCCGTGCCATCAGCCTCGCTCCTATCCCGCCTGATACTGCTGCGGGCGCGGCAAGCGCCTCAACAGTGCCGTCAACGCCTGCCAGTTCGTCACCCTTCAGAAAACCGATATACGCGCCTGCTGCAATAATCGTGGTTATTAATATCATACAAACAAGGGCGGTTTTCGTGAACTTATCAGTAGTGCCTGTTGTATTCATCACCTCGGCTTTTGTTTCGCTTATGTATTTTATCACATACCCTGTGAATGCAAATTCGGCAAATGCGAGCGGCAGCTGGGTTGGAATAAATCCGAGAGAATACAATTTCCAGTAATGCATCACATTTCCGGGATTCAAGGAAAGCGCAAGTTCAAGGGCTGTTGTCAGGTATGTGAGGATGCTTCCCACAAATCCTGCCATTCCGGCAGAAAACCAGAGCGGTGAGACGTTCTTCAGGAGCCTGTAAACAAAGTAACCGCCAAATGCCCCCGCTATTCCCATGGAAAAAGTGTTTGCTCCAAGGGTAGTTAAGCCGCCGTGGGCTACAAACGACTGGAAGAAAAGGGATATCGCGCTTATCACGACTGACGCAAAAGGTCCTATGATTATCGAAGCAAGCGGCGTGCCGACAGGATGGGATGATGAGCCTGTTACTGGCACTGGGATATGCCATACCGAGATTACAAATACCACGGCGCCGATGAGTGAAATCCTGGGAAGGTATGAGGGGTCGGCTGCGATGCGTTTGTTGATTATCCGCAAGCCCAGGGCGATGAATATCGCAGATATTACGAACCAGAATAAAATCCATTTTGGCTCCAGAATCCCATCTGAGATGTGCGTATTTGCTCCTCCTGAATCAAGTTTACTTGATTTCAGTAAAGTTAAATTGATATAAATAGGTGATGGTTGGGGTTTTGATGGGGGTTGTTGTGGAGACCTATCGCCTTTAAGAGCATGGAAAATCTATCGTTTTCAATCACAAACCCGTACTATGTACGAGGACTAAAATCTCATCCCTTCTTTTTCTTCCCCTCATGCATCTTTTTGATTTCATCCTCAGCAGCCTGTAACTTTGCCCTGTTCTCCTCGTAAATCTTAGAAACATTCTCAGAAGCCCGTTCAAGCCTTTTCTTGAGAACCAGCAGTTCCTGCGTGGAGAGGTTGTAGTTGGGCGTGTTCTCAATCCACAACTGCTCTATGTCTATCAGGGCGTTGATGGCAGCCTTAGTCCTGTTTACGGTATTCTCGTCCATGTTGTGTTATAAGCTTTTTTTCTTAAATTAAGGTTTGCATCCTGACATGCCAGACGCAGCTTAAATCAGATGCTCCGCAATCCCCTCGGAAATCACATGGTCGCAGTAAATACACCGAAGCTCAACAGGCTTCTTATTTACCATGAACTTCGATATGACTGGCTCGCTCGTATTTGAAATGCAATTGGGATTATCGCATTTCACCACGCCTTCAAGCCGTTCGGGCAGGTCAACGCGGTATTTCTCGATGACCTCAAAATCCCGGATGATGTTGATGGTGGCATTGGGCGCAATCAGTGAAATCCTGTCCACCTCCTCCTCCTCAAGCTCCCTGTCCTCGACCTTGACAATATCCTTTAACCCCAGGACGCCGCTGGGCACGTTCATTGCCGCGCTTACCACGGCAGTTGTTGTCCCTGATATACCGAGTATGCGCAGGACATTGAGCGCCTGCCCCCCTGTAATATGGTCAATAACTGTCCCGTGCTTTATGGGGCGAACGCGCAGCTCTTTCTTTGCCGACTCGGTCATACTGCCTCCATCGCCATCGCAAGGAGCGCCATCCTGACCGGGACTCCGTAGAATGACTGCTGGAAATATCGCGCGTATTTTGTCCTGTCAACCGCGGGGTCAATCTCATCCACGCGCGGAAGCGGATGCATTATAATAAGGTTATCGCGGGCTTTTTTAAGTATGTCCTCTGTGACCCTGTAGCTTCCTGCCATTTTCTGGTACTCGGCAGGGTCAGGGAAACGTTCTTTTTGTATCCGCGTTACATACAACACATCAATATCCCCGACAACATCCTCGATATTAGCGGTCTCGCTGATACTCGCGCCCTGTTTTTTCAGGTCTTTCTTGATAACGTCGGGCATCTTGAGCTGCGCCGGCGAAACAAGGGTCATGTCGGCATGATAAAGCGATAAAGCATACGCAAGAGAATGTACTGTCCTGCCGTATTTCAGGTCTCCCACAAGCGCAATCTTAAGATTTGAAAGGCTGCTCTCGCGCATGATTGTATAAAGGTCAAGCAGCGTCTGCGTGGGATGGTGCCCTGCCCCGTCTCCGGCATTGATTATAGGGACATTTGAATACTCCGCAGCCATGCGGGCTGAGCCTTCCCTGGGATGCCGCAAAACGATAGCATCCGCATAGTTCCCTATCACCCTTATGGTATCTGCAAGCGTCTCCCCCTTTGCTACCGAGCTTGCCTCAAGCGCGCCAAGGTCGATAACTTCCCCGCCAAGCCGCTTCATGGCAGTTTCAAAAGAAAGGCGTGTGCGGGTGCTTGGTTCATAGAAAAGCGTTGCAAGGAGCTTGCCCGATAGGAGAGAGGATTTTTTTCCACGGGCGATAGGCTCGAATTTCTTTGCTTTATTTAGAATAATATCAATCTCATCCCTTGAAAAATCCCTCATTGAGATGATATGGCGCAACATCACAC
>JBAQYK010000350.1:0-6821 GCA_049299995.1 Candidatus Methanoperedens sp. | reverse complement strand
CTTTGAATTTCCTGACAGACCGCCTTTCTTTTATAGCTTCCATGCACTCCATACACATACACCTGTTTAGTTATAGTAAATGATAGTATTTAAGTATTTAAACGCGGGCGAGTTTGGTCTGCTGGTATTTTGCCTTTAATCCGTCAAGGTCAATCAATTCGTTTATAATTCCTATAAGCACCTCATTCCCCCTTTGAACCAGGTCGCCGCCATCGCTGACCTCAAATGCAGGGTCATCGCCGGGTATTTTGATGCGCGCCGCTGCTGCCCTGTACTCTTTCAGGCGGGGGTCTTTTGATTCCTTTACTGTGCTGGTTTTTCGCGCTTCGATTCCAAGAAGCCCGAGTTCGTATTTGAAGCAGGGTCTGTGGAACAGGGAAGAAAGGATAAAAACAGCAATTTCCAGCCTGTCTGAAATGTCGAATTCTTTCAAATGGTCTTTTACTATTGTATAGATGTCCCGTTTGGGGCTGTTTTTGAACGTGTAGACTATCGAGGGGGGAATGTCAGTCTCTTCAAGATAGCCCATGTCATGCAGGGCGCGAAGGTACCCGGTGAGTATCAACCTGTGGTGGTCGTGTCCGTTTTTCTTTAATTCCCGCGCTATGCTGCTTATGGACATCTGCTTGTTGGCAAGTATTCCTGTGAGGGTATCGTAGAACTCGGACATCTAGTTATGATTTGGTAATAAACCTGATAAATGTTTTGATACGTACAGCCGCAGGGCGTAGCAATGTTTATATAACATAAACCCTACATCAGTTTTCCCCCGAAGATTAGCATGAAAAAAGAAACAATCCTCATAGAATCCAGAGACCACATTTTTAGAGACCTCGTTTTAAAATCACCAGGCTGCGAGAAGATTCCCACATGCATGCAGTGCGGCATCTGCGCAGGCTCATGCCCAGTTAGCCATGAAATGGACTACACGCCGCGAGAACTTGTGCGGATGATTCAGCTTGGCATGAAGCAGGAAGTGCTCAACAGCAACACAATATGGATATGCACCACTTGCTTTTCCTGCTCTGTCCGCTGCCCGCGCGGCATTCGCCCCACGGAACTCATGGAGGCGCTCCGACCCATGGCGATAGCAGAAGGGGTAAAGAATAAGAACGCCAGGTTCGACGGCGTCTTTTCAGACGTGGTAATGAAAAACGGGAGAGCCTCGGAATTTTTATTGATCTCAAAATACAGCCTGGGAGAGCCGGAAATGATAAAGCAGATTCCATTCGGTCTTGCTCTTATATCCAGAGGAAAACTTCCCCTGTCTATTGATAAGATGGAAGATTCGCGTGAGTTAAAAGCTATTTTCAAAATGGGAGAGAAAAAGCAGGACAGCGAATCAAAAGAAAACGAGACTGCAAAGAAAGCGCCAGAACCTGAAGCGGAGAACGAAAAATGAAGTATTCATATTATCCCGGGTGCGCGCAGCACGGCACGGCTGTGGATTACCGCATGTCAGTAGAGGCTGTATTTCGCCGCCTCGGAATCGAGCTTGAGGAGATAAAGAACTGGAACTGCTGCGGCGCCCTGCATGTGCCGGACAGGACAACAAGAGCGGCGCTCTCTGCAAGAACCCTCGCCTCTTCAAAAGGGCTCGACATGGCTACGCCGTGCAACCTATGCTATTCAAACCTTATGCGCGCAAACACGGCGTTTGAGGATGCTTCTCTCAAAACCAAAATAAATGGAGTCCTCACCGCTAAATACGGCGGCAATACAAAACCAAAACACCTTCTTGAAGTAATAGTAAAAGATTATGGATTTTCCAAACTGGCAGAGCATGTCAAAGTTCCGTTAAAGATTAAGGCTGTGCCCTACTACGGCTGTTTGCTCACACGACCTGAAAACAAATTCGATAGCCCTGAGAATCCCAGGTCACTTGATAACCTTATTTCAGCACTTGGGGCAGAGCCGGTAAAATACTATTACAAGACCAAATGCTGCGGAGGTCCGATTCTCATAACAAATGAGAACTTAGCCCTTGAACTTGCAAAAGACCTGCTCGTAATGGCAAAAGAATCCGGCGCCGACTGCATGGTGGTGACCTGTCCCATGTGCCATCTGCAACTGGATGCTAAACAGAAAGCAGTGGAATCTAAATATAACATCAGGATAGAAATGCCGATTATTTATTTTACCCAGCTCATTGGCATTGCCCTGGGCATCTCCCCGAAAGAACTGGGCATGGATAAACACCTCGTTCCAACTGATAAATTTGTAGCAAAAATCGGGAGGTAACAATGCCAGAGAACGAATCCACTCCCATTTTTGATGAACCCGTCAAAAAAGGATTGATATTATTGGGTTCATCAAATAAAGAACAAAAGCCTGAAAAAGACACTCCGAGGACAGGCGTGTACCTGTGCAGGTGCGGCGGGAATATAAGCGATGTGGTTGACCTGGAGGCTGTTGCTGACAGCCTGAAAAAAGAAAATGTTTATGTGAATATCCAGGATTACCTGTGCAGCAGCCAGGGACAGGAGAAAATCAAAAACGATATTGAGAAAGGAAAAGTGAACCGCGTTGTAATAGGTTCATGCTCGCCAAAGCTGCATCTTGAAACCTTCCGTAGCATGGCGAAAAATGCCGGGCTCCACCCCAACCTCCTTGAGATAACGAACATAAGGGAACAGGCAAGCTGGGTGCATGAGAAAGCGGGCATAGACTCAAAGGTCAGGGGCTTAATCAAAGGCGCAGTTGCCCGCATGGATTCCATAGAGCCGCTTGTGCCTCTTGAGAAAAAACTGGTTGACAGGACGCTTGTGGTGGGCGCCGGGATTGCAGGGATTACCACTGCCCTTGAACTGGCAGATGCCCATGAAGTGATACTTATAGAGAAGCAGCCTTTCCTTGGCGGGCACATGATTGGTCTATCCAAGACATTTCCCACACTTGACTGCTCCCAGTGCATACTCACGCCAAAGATGGTGGCTGTGCACAATCATCCCGGTATCACCATGTTCACGCAGACCGAAGTTGCGGATGTGAATGGAAGCCCGGGCGATTATTCCATAACGCTCAAACACAGCCCGCGCTATGTGGATATTGATAAATGCATAAACTGCGGCGCATGCGCCAGGAAATGCCCCTCAGGAGCGATATTCCTGCCGTTTGCCCAGGCTATCCCGCAGGCGTACATGATAGATATGTCAAAATGCATAAACTGCGGCGCGTGCGCGAAGGTTTGTCCCAGGGATGCGATTAATCTTGAGGCAAAGGAAGAAAAAAGTACAGTATCTGTGGGCGCTGTTGCCATAGCCACGGGTTTTGAGCCCATCGACCCGTCATTCATCGAAGAATATAATTATCCTGCCCCCAACCTCCTTACAGCGGTAGAATTTGAGGAGATGCTATCCGCCAGGAGCAAAACAGGGATGCGGCTGCAGAAAGCCGACGGCACATTCCCGAATAGAGTTGCGTTTGTGCTTTGCGCGGGAAGCCGGGATTTCACCGGAAAAGGGAGAAAACACTGCTCCAAGGTATGCTGCATCTACTCGCAGAAGCAGGCGCAGCTTGTCAAAAAGATGAAAGATGATGCTGAAGCGTGGATATTTTATATCGACATGCGCTCTGCGGGAAGGCGGTTTGAAGAATTTTATCATCACACCCAGGAGAAGGGAGTAAATTATGTGCGCGGGAAAGTAGCCGAGATAATACCACGTCAAGATGGCGCGCTCATGGTGCAGTACGAGGATACGAACCTTGGCAGGAAGGGACGCGAGTTGTTCGACATGGTGGTTCTTTGCCCTGCGCTCATTCCGTCTGCTGGCACAAAAGAACTTGCGGATAAGCTCGGCGTACCTCTGGGAGATGACGGGTTTATCGAGGAGAAGCACGTCAAGCTTGACCCTGTAAATACGTTGAACCAGTCTGTATTCGCGGCAGGCTGCGTTCTGGGTCCAAAGGATATACACGATTCCGTGACCGAGGGGATAAGCGCGGCGCATAAGGCTTCCCAGTTCCTTGGTAAAGGTATGATATTCATCCCGCCCGAGAAACCCATGATACTGGAGTGCAATGGATGCGGAGATTGCGTTAAAGCATGTCCATATAACGCTTTGAGCCTCGAAAACGGAAAAGCGGCGCTGTTGCCGCTTGCCTGCACGGGATGCGGGATATGCGTGCCCGCCTGCCCGATAAAAGGAATCGAGATAAGGAATTTTACGCGCAACCAGTTGAAAGCCCAGTTAAAAGCCATGCTGAATGAAGCGCCTGGCGTGGTTGTATTTATTGACCCTTATGCCTATGCTGCGGCTGATATTGCCGGGGTTAACAGGAAACAGTATTCTTCCCTTGTCAGGTTTGTAAGCGTGCCTTCAATACATATCCTGGATGCGGATGTTGTTAATGCCGCTTTTGAATATGGCGCGGTGGGAGTGATGCTCATTGAAGGCGCTACGGATGAAAAACTCACATCGCGCTCGGATGAGCTGTACAAGAAGCTTAAAAAAGATACACGCAGCCACAGGAAGCCATTGAGGTATTCGCATATTGAAACAGCGCAGTACGAAAAATTGACAGACCTGCTGAATGTTTTTGCGGGGCAGGCTGGCGCGAAGGCGCAGAAAGCAAGGGGGTTTGATGAATCCGTCAAAAAAGAACAGATAACATTGGATTCATCAAAGAAAAAAGAGGGAGAGGAAACTCTGGAAGAATAAGTTACCTAAAATTAATAAATTTCCCCGTGAGTATGTCTTACCACGCCCCCGACTTTTAGTTTCCCATCCTTAAGGATAACCGTGGTAAGTCCCTCTATGATTCCATCGGTTTCAACGACGTCGCCGTCTGCCAGTTCCTTTACTATGACCGTATATTTTGTCTTAGTCTTATATTCTTTTGTCATGCTATCAGGTACAAATTTTGTTTTGGGTTTTATTTCGGTTTTATCCGTGTGTTTTTTTGTCACTCTGTAACTCCGATATAAACTGTTAATGAGCAAATGGTGGTAGTCTCAATATATACTTACTCTTTAGGGGAGCATACTTATTTTAGTAATTATAATACTGGCTTTCAATGGTAATAACTCTTACGAAAAACCAAGAAAACATGATACAAATGCTCCGATCGGGATTTGAACCCGAGTCTCTGGCTATCTTTATTTTAGCGTTCAATAACGCTTAAAACTTGAAAGGCCAGAATGATTGGCCTACTACACTATCGGAGCGTGGCAACCTTAATGTTACACAACCATATTTAATGGTTTGGTAGAATTATTTGTAGCCATTCGATATGTTTATATAGGGCTACGAAGGGTTTTTAGGATGGTGTCGAAATGCAAGATAAATGTCCAAAATGCGGCGAGCTTTTAATTACCAGGACCATCAAAAAAGAATTAGGTCTTGGCAGTATTGATTATCCGGTTGCCCAGGAATGCCCGAAATGCAACTGGAGCAAGGATTTAACTGGCGCGGGGGAAATAGTTTCAAAACCTGTCACAGCACCTCCCGGCGAGGTAAAAAAGGAGAAAAAACCCGCAGTCGTGGCTCCCGCATCTCCAAAACTGCCAAAACCCGAATCTACGGGAGGCATCAATAAATTCATAACAGTTGCCCTGGCAATCCTTGTCCTCGGTGGGCTGGTTTGGGCGTTTTTCCTTTATCCGGGTACAACAAAAACCATTGAAAACATCCCGCAACCCACTGTAACTCCTGAAAGTACGCAAACCACGGTTCAGCCGACAAGCACGCCTGTTGTTGTTGAAGCTACCCCGACAGGTAAAATCATACCGGTATTTTTAGATAGCCAGAGAGGTTTTATCCGCAACAAGGACGTTACAATCAAAGCAGGTGATGAAATCGTCTGGAGGAATACTGGAATAAACACCGTCACTCTTGTCAGTAATGAAAAACTGTTTGATGCCCAGACTTTGGCGTATGATAAGGAATACCGTTACATCATCAAAAAACCAGGACAGTATGGTTTCAACATGGAAGGAAAACCAAACATGAATGGAACTATTGCCGTAGAACCTTAAACCTGAGTCCAGTCAAGCTGGAAACCATCAAGTGTCATGAGGATGATCTTCTGCTTTATACCTGGAAGTTCATAAGGCAGGTCTTCAAAACCGATATACATTTCATCGCCAGGATTAATCTCAGGCGGTGAATTGATAACTTTTCCAAAGAAGTATTTCTTATTATCTTTTGAATCTAAAACCACTACGTTTCTCCATCCTTTAGCCTGTGCGACCCTGACAACCGTACATTTCCTTTTGAATTTTTTCAGCGTTTTTTTCATTCCGCCGATTTCAGTTTCAGTTGTTTGGACAACATCAATATCATTATCTGCCATTTTTGTTTCACCCTAAGATACCTTGATATACCCGTTTTATGTATTAAAGTATACGCATATAAGAAACCACTCTTAAAGGTGAATATTATGGGATTACCAGCAACAAAACGCTATTTGATTGAATTACTTCACAAACATAAACTCACATATGAACAGGTCGGCAAATATTCGGGCATAGACACTGAAAGGGTAAAAGCCATCAAGAAGGGCGAGGAACCAACTGATGAAGAAAGATTGAAATTAAGAAATGTGGCATATTCTTTATCCGAGCTTCGCCAGAAAGATACCGGCGAAACAATGGATTAATGTTTTCAATCAAGAATAATGAATGATGCTGAATACATTAATCATCCTCTTATAAAACCCAACACAGTCGAGAAGAGATTATACCAGCTTGCGCTTGCAGGGGAAGCGATTAAGAAATCAAATCTTATCGTGCTTCCCACGGGTCTTGGAAAGACCATAGTGGCGCTGCTCGTAATGGTTTCAAGTCTTACAAAAGGAAAGGTTCTCCTTCTCTCTCCCAC